>JAJZNX010000059.1 GCA_021852275.1 Planctomycetota bacterium
AATGCCGAGAAAAAAAATGCGCCATACGCTTAGCCTGAATCCGGACAATGAGCCGTATCGGGGTGGTTCTCAAAATTGGAGAAGTACGTTTCATGATATGCAATTCAAAAAAAACTGTTGGGGCAAGGGTGCCACCCCGTTGGCGACTTCGTGTCGGCATGGCCAGAACTGCCACCGCAAGCGTCCTGATGGGGGCAACCTGCATGTTGCTGCTATCCACGTTAACCGGCTGCGCCACCGATTGGAATATACACGCACGGCCATCAACGCGCGTACGCCGAGCGCTCTCGCTGGTTTCGCCGGCGGTCGTTCGGATCGATGTGGTCATGCGAACCTTTAACAACGGTGTGCCGGAATCTTTCCGGGCCATTGGCAGTGGCGTCATTATTGATCGTCAAGGCCGGGTGCTCACCAATTTTCACGTTGCCGGCAGGGCCCGACGCATTGAAATCACCTTGGCCGACCAAGGCCATGTTCGTGGTAAACTCATCGGGTCGGATCATTGGACGGATTTGGCTTTGGTGCAGATGGACATGAAGCAAATCGCGGCCAAACATCTAAGCTTCCGATGGGCCACGCTCGGTAATTCATCCCAGGTGCAGTTGGGGGAACCGGTCATGGCGTTGGGCACGCCCTACGGCCTGGCCCGTACCGTTACCCGCGGGATCATTTCCAATACTGACCGCTACTTTAACGCCAGCACTATCGACGGTTACGAAACCGGGTGGTTCAATAACTGGTTGCAAACTGATGCGGGCATCAATCCGGGCAATTCCGGAGGCCCGTTGATTAACCTCAAAGGGCAGGTCATAGGCATTAACACGCGGGGCGATCCGACGGCTACGGATCTGGGATTTGCCATTCCGATCAATGTCGCCAAGTCGGTCATTCCATCGCTGCTTCAGTATCATCGCGTGACGCGGAGCTACATTGGCGTGGAGTTACAGCCACTGCGTGATCTGAACCATTTTTATAAAATCAGCGGACATGACGGCGTGTTGATTCGGTCAGTGGATCCGGATTCTCCGGCAGCAAGTGCTGGTCTGCAACCGCAGGATATCTTACTTTCCGTCAACGGCCATCCCACCAATTGCCGGTTTCCTGAGCAACTCGCGGCCATCCGCCGATTCATTGCCGATCAGAAAGTACATTCCACACTTACCTTGCTCGTTGACCGCCCGGTTTCCGATTCCAGCGGTAAATTGCTGGACATTACCGTGGAAACGCAGCGCCTGGAGAGCGCCGTTTCCCCGCAACACGGAATTCCAGGCTGGGGTATTGCGGTACGCAATCTCACCAAGCCTTATCTTCGCAATCAGCGACTACCCATGATCCATGGAGTGCTGGTAACCGGCGTGCGACCAAGCTCGCCTGCGGACAATGCGGATCTTCAGGCTGGCGACATTATCGAGCGTGTCAACGGCACGGTCATTGGCGGCAGTCGGCAGCTTCAAAACATCGTCAAAGCTCTAAGAAAAAAGAAACAGTCCGCGGCAGTGCTTATCCGCCGTGGCCGTAGTGAACGAACCTTGGTCCTGAGTTTTGCGCCGACAAGCTAATCGGGCGCAGTATACAGAAAAACGGATAATCCTATTTAGCGAAGGTTTTTTTATGATTAAAGTCTTGTTGGTCCAACCGGTTGCCGGATTGTTACGGCGCATGCTTGCCATCACCCTGCCTGCGATGTTGCTATTGGGTACAGGGGTGGCCGCGCGTGGTGGAGCCACTCGCCCGGACATGGCCTCCATGGTTAGCACGGTATCGAAAAGCCTGGTGGTCGTGGAATATACTGCGGAAAATGAACTGCACAAAACCCGCAAGGTTTCCGCGCAGGGAATCGTGCTCACGGGAAGCGGCGTGGTCCTCATTTCTGGAAGTATGCTGCCGGAGGAGTTGCCGCTGGCTTATGTTCATCATCTTATCATCCGCATCCCGCGCGGAACGCTGCGTAAGATTCCGGCGGAATTTCTGGGGCGCACCACCGATGGGAGCTTTTGTTACATCAAGGCGCTCAAGCCTCTGAACCTGCCGCCTTTGCCCATCACCGACGGTGGAACCCCGACTTTAGCCGAACAGGTCTTTTCGGTCGGGCTTCTTTCCAAAAAACTGGGTTACTCTCCCTATATAGGGATCAGTCGCGTCAAGGCCAAGGTAACCCTGATTCACCAGGTATGTGATACTGAAACCTTTGGACTTACTTGCGCCAACAGCCCGGTTTTCGATTATCACACGGACCAGCTCGTCGGCATCACATTTCCCAGTCAAGGTACGGCCGTGGAGTTAAATATCGCCGGGCACAGCGCTCCGGTGAGCATCAACGATCCTGAACAAGATCCACTATTTGTTACCTATTCCGATATAAAGAGCGCACTGACGAGAGTGCCCGGCAAGCGTTTTCATGTGCAGCGGCCCTGGTTGGGTGTGGTGGGATTGGTCGGGATGAAGTCGGCGCTACGCCGGCTGTATAAGATAAAGCAGGCTTCCGGTGTCATGGTCGGCTCGGTGATTCCGGGCATGCCTGCAGCCCACGCGGGTCTGAAAAGTCAGGATATTATTTTAACCATTGACGGAAAAGCCTTCAGCACGTCCCCAGTGCCCGACTTGATGCTGGCCCAGTTCGAACGCCGCATTCAACGGACCCACCCCGGCGAAAAAATTACGCTCGGTATCCTCCGCAACGGAACGAAAGCTTTAACCCTGCCCGTGACCATTGGTGCAATGCCGGTATTGGCGGCCCAAAAAAAGCATTATTATAATCGCAAGCTTGGCTTGGTAACACGAAACCTGGTTTTTGATGACACCTACATACGTAAATTGCCCGCCAAACAAACGGGGGTCATGGTGGCCCTTATCAAAAATGGAGCACCAGCTTCACTCGGCAACACGCCCCTGATGGTGGGTTACATCATCACCAAAATCAACGATCAGCCGGTGATCAACGCGGCAAGTTTCCAAAAGCAGCTTAACACCGCGGTGCAAAAAGCCTCCGGGGGCGACTTAGTGTTCGTTGTGATTAAGCCTGACGGCAATACCGCAGTCTGTCGGATCGGTTTGCAATAACCGTCTGATATTTCCTTCGGCAGTCCGATGGGATTGGTCGAGTCGATACCACAGGCACCGGCGGTCGCGTTCTATACTTCTTCGGCGAGAATGGAGGAGAGCTGCTGGGAGACTTCGCCGATCTGCTGCGCGGTCAAGTGCGGGTTGGTCACAAGCACTAAATGACCGGAGTTGCGGAGCACCATTCGCCAGATTTCCACAGCGCTTCCGTCGGTGCTGCCATCGGTTCCTGCGGGGGCCTCCGTGCCCTCATATTTGATAAGCCTTTTACGCATGAGCAGCAAGGCCAGAACAAATCGGAATTGAATATCCGCCGGGGCGGTTCGCGATTCAAGCCGATTAAATAAGTCCAAAAGCACACCATCATCAACAAAGAGTTTTCTTTTCTGCTCCGTCTCGGGAATCATGGTTTTCCAATAGGAAAACATCACCGCCGGTGCTTCGGGGCGTCGCCCCGACTGCCAACAGGCTTCGCAAAAGTCCCGCCGGGCAAAACGCCCCAGCGGTCCTCTGCTCGTGGACTTTTCAGCAGAGGCCGCGTCCATTTCGACCAAAGTAGCCCAGCAAGCCGTCCCGGGGGCGAGCGTTGCCAGACAGCTTCCGCACTGGGCGCTGCTCCGGCCAATTTCCCAAGTCTGATTAATCAAGTTTCCCTGTGTCATGTGCTTATTTTAACCGCCCCACCGCCGCGCGTCGACGCAACGACGCCGGCGTTTATGACCGCGCCAAGCCAAGCACTTCGTCAAAGCCTTTTTCTTTGATCGCTGGGCCGGCCTGGCTTTATTGCCCCAACTGCCGGGCGAGTTTCGGCCCGTAGGGGGATTCGGGATAATCGTGCTTTAAGCGAGCCATGATACTACCGGCGGCATCGGTTTTCCCGGCCACTTTGAGTGCCAGGGCCGCGCGGTACAAAAGCTCGGCACTGTAAAATGATGCCGGCAGTGCATTGACATACTGCACCCCAATTTTGGCGGCGATGAGGGGACGGCCCTCTGCCACCAGCAGTTTCATCCGCAACAATCGCGTGTATCCCTTGATAACGGCACGCGGATAATCGA
>JAJZNX010000032.1 GCA_021852275.1 Planctomycetota bacterium
GCGGATCCTGCGAAAAGAGGGTATTTGCCTGCAACGTCAGCGTTCGTGGTGTGTCAGTACCGACAAACAGTTTGCCGCCAAAGCGGCGGACATTGTGGGGCTGTATTTGGACCCTCCACAAAACGCGGGGGAGCGAAACGGGGACGCAGCTAGTTTTTTTGTTTTGTCTCTTTTTACCACCATTGCCCCATGGAACAAAGTTTTTGTATAATAGGCCCACGGTAATCTGGGGCCTCAAGGTTGGTCGCCGTATGGTAATGGTTGACGCAGAATCCATAAGACAGGAGGGTCGCACCGCGAGACAGGAATGCGTGGCCGCACCGGGTATACCGGCGAACACGGTGAAGAATCCCGGCGCTGCGACGCACACCCGATCTTGGGCTGCAGAGGCCTGTCCCGACACACCCGCTTCAACGCCCGCGGCGTCAGGTTAATATGCGAGTCCAGACCCCACGCCTGATCCTGAGGGGGAAAAAGACCGGCCACAAGACCGGCAACACGCCACTTGCCGCGGTACCACGACCGGGCCATGTTCACTTTGCCGCTCCCGCTGACCACCCGAATCCAACCATTTCATGTTCCCACTCTGCCAATGCGGACATAACCCCGGCTTGGCCAGATCCGTCCCCGCCGACATTTGCGCTAACACCTCCAGAAAGCCCCCCGTTATTTCCCGCTCAAACTCGTCGGCCATCTCCTCCCATTTCACAAACAACCCGTCTGCAATGTTCTTGTTCTCCTTCTTGGGAATGTACCGATCCACCAATGCCTGACACAGTTCCATCATCTTCTCCCGGGCCTCCAGCCTTCCAATCAAGCCAGCCATGGCTATCTCCTTTATTTATCACGGTTTATCACCGCACTGATTCTTAGCCGCCCATCCTTAGGCCGCCAGCCTGCTATTCTACCAATTCTCCCGGATAACGTGCCACACACCCAAGGAATAGTGGGGACCACGCGGGCGCTTGCGATTCTGCATGTCCATGGTAAAACATCGAACCCGGCGGGAATTCCTGAAGGATGTGCGTCCAAGGCTCGGCCCTTATACTCAGGCGGATTTGATCATGGCCAATGAAACCATTACCAGTGTTCGCGGTTTTTTAGCCGGGGCGCTGCGTTGCGGTATCAAAGAATCCAATAAACCAGATTTAGCCATGCTGGTGAGCAAGGTGCCTGCCGTTGCCGCTGCCGTGTTCACGCGGAATAAAATTGTAGGTGCTCCGATTGTGGTGGGCCGACAGCATATACGTCGCGGCCGGCTGCATGGTTGTATCATTAACAGCGGATGTTCCAATGTCTGCACGGGTCAGCGTGGCATAGACGATGCGCGGGAAATGTGTCAGCTCACGGCGCAATCGCTAAGCGGGCGACTGCCAGGTGTATCGGCAGTGGAGATTTTGCCGAGCAGCACCGGTGTGATCGGTCATTTTTTACCGATGGCCAAGCTTCGTGCGGGAATTCCGCGGTTGGCCGGTGAAATCAACGACAGCCCATCGGCCGGGCTAGCCTTTGCCGAAGGGATATTAACCACCGATACGCGGGTAAAAATGGCCGCGGTTACTCTTCGCATCGGTTCGGCCGCGGTGCGGATTGCCGGTGTTTGCAAAGGCTCCGGCATGATCGCGCCGAACATGGCCACCATGTTGGCCTATGTGGTGACGGATGCGGCTATAGCTGCGCCGCTGTTGCGGCAGACGGTGAAATCGGTTGTGGATGACACTTTTAACTGCGTTACAGTGGATCAACATACCAGTACGAGCGATACTTTTGCGTGTCTGGCCAATGGCCTGGCGGGCCACCGGGTGCTGCGAACCACCGGGCTGGAATGGAAAAAGTTTCAGGCCGGCCTCCTGGAGGTGTGTGATGCCCTGTCCAGGCAGATTGCCTTCGACGGTGAAGGTGCCACCAAACTGGTGCGCGTCCGGGTTACCGGCGCAGCTTCCGCCGCGGATGCACGTAAGGCCGCCATGGCCATTGCCAACAGTCCACTGGTAAAAACTGCCATCCATGGCGGCGATCCGAACTGGGGCCGGTTTGTCAGTGCGGCCGGTTATTCCGGAGCCAGGATGCATGCTGATCGCTGCACATGCCAGGTGGGCAAGGTAACGGTTTTCAAAAATGGGCAGCCCACCCAGGTCAATCTAGGCACGGTTCAGCAGGCCATGAAACATTCAGAACTGGATATCACTGTGGACCTGGGTACCGGACGGGCATTCGCCTGCCGCGTGTACACCTGCGATTTATCCCGCCAGTACATCACCATCAATGCGGATTATCATACATAATCGGCCAGCCCGAATTCTCGCAGGTGAATCGAGCCTGGTTTGCAGACGGACTGCATCTGTTGTGGCAAGCCGGTCCATTTAAATTTTAAGATTCTTTGCGTGAAACCTCAGGGCATCTTGAATATGGGCGTCCCAGTAGGACCAGGCGTGGGTCCCGGGATATTCATGATACGTATGTTTAAACTTGAGCTTCAGCAGATGGCGGTGCATGGTACGGTTGTCCTGAAGCAGGAAATCCTGTGTGCCGCAGTCGATCCACAGATGAGGGCGGAGGTTTTTAGGGCAGGCTGCGGCCAGGGCCTGGCAATCATCACGGCCGCCGACGGCGGCGGTACCGAAGATGGCCTTGGCTTCAAGAATATACGCTTCCGTCTGTGTGGATTGGGTCAGGGCGGCCAGGCGCGTGAGAGCGCCGCTGTGCGAGTGCGCCGAACAAAATACCTCCGGATGTTTCAGCGCCAGTTTGATCGCTCCGTATCCACCCATGGAGAGTCCGCCAATGGCCCGGCCCCGCCGCTCACGAATGACCGGAAATGTCCGCTCCACAAAACCAATGACATCCTGCATGATATGATCTTCAAATTTCAACCCCGGCGGATTGATGCTGTTGGTGTACCAGCCGCGGTTGCTGTCGGGCATGACGACGATCAGCTTCATGTCGGATACGTATCGCTCAATGCTGGTGCGCCGGCACCAGGCGGTATAGTCATCGGAAAGGCCGTGCAGCAGGTACAGCACCGGGGTGCGGCCTGTAAGCTTTTCCGGAATAATCACGTTCATGCCGGCCGCCTTTTGAATAGCCGCACCAAAAAAACTTATCTGGCAAACCGCCATGGGATCGATCCTTTCTTGAAAATAAACTTTCCGTATGACCGCGGGCCACCGGCTTTCAGGCCAAACAAGCCCCGGCCGTTCCCGGTCTGAAACAGTGATCCTGGGCCATCACTGCGGACCCTTATCCCGATCGTTCGAACCCAAGGCGTCCCACAATCGGCCGTCCTGGGCCAACAGTGCATCTGCTTCCACCGGCCCCCAGGTTCCCGGTTCGTACCGGGTCAGGGGTGATAAACCCTGCTCCCAGCCCTGTTCGATGCCGTCGATAATAGCCCAGGAGCTTTCCACTTCATCCCGGCGGATAAATAACGTGGAATCGCCGAGAATGGCATCCAAAAGCAGTCGTTCATAGGCTTCCGGCGAATAGCTGCCGAACGTTTCATGGTATTCAAAATCCATGTGAACGGGGGCGATTTTGGTGGCCGTCCCCGGTCGCTTGGCGTTGATCAGCAACGAAATTCCCTCGCCGGGTTGAATGCGCAGAGTCAGCACATTACGCGACACGCGATTGGCCTGAGCATTAAAGAGCACGCCTGGTGCAGAATTAAAATGGATGTTGACTTCCGAGCCTTGCCTTTTCATTAATTTGCCGCTGCGTAGATAAAACGGCACTCCGTGCCAGCGCCAATTGTTAATGAAGAGTTTCACCGCCGCATAGGTTTCGATGGTGCTGTCCGGATGCACGCCGCGCTCTTGTAGATACCCAATTACGGGCTGGCCGTTCACCTGTCCGGGGGTGTATTGCCCGCGAATGGTCCGCTCGGCCACATCTTTGCCGCCGAAGAGGGGAATAGATCTAAGAACGCGGAGTTTTTCATCTCGAATGGCATCGCCGTCGAGGGCGACGGGCGGTTCCATGGCCACCAGGGCCAGAAGTTGCATCAGATGATTTTGCACCATGTCGCGCAACGTACCGGCAGTTTCAAAATATCCGCCACGGCCTTCCACACCGATGGTTTCGCCAACGGTAATCTGCACATGATCCACGTAGCGGCGATTCCAGATAGGCTCAAAAATGCCGTTGGCGAAACGAAAGACCATCAGGTTTTGAACCGTCTGCTTGCCGAGATAATGGTCGATTCGGTAGACCTGAGATTCGTCAAATGCGCGATTAATATGCGTGTTTAAGTCGCGGGCGGTTTGCAGATCGCGGCCAAACGGCTTTTCCACAATAATGCGGCGCCAGGCGGCCTGGTTGAAGGGGTCGAAGTTTCCGAGGCCTGTTTCGAGCAATTGGTCCACAATGGTACCGAATTCCACAGGGCTGGTGGAAAGATAATAGAGCCGCCGCCCGCCGAGGCCGTGGGTTTGGTCGAGCTTGGTCAACCGCTGGGCCAGGCTGCGATAGCCCGCGGCATCTTCAAAGGTACTTTGATGATAAAAGATGCGGCTGGAGAGATCATTCCAGACAGCGGGTTCGACCGGACGCGACCGGGAAAACTTGATAACGCCATCCAGAACTTCCTGCCGGAATTGTTCATCAGTTTTGGGCCGACGGGCAAAGCCAATCACCACTGTGGACCGTGGTAAAACCCCATCGCGGGTCAGATTATAAATGGCGGGAATCAGCTTGCGCGCCGTCAAATCGCCGGTGGCACCGAAAATCACAATGGCGCACGGGGCTGCGGCTGGAGTGGCATTGGAAGCGGACCTGCCTTCTTCGTTTTTGCTATTCACTATACACCTGATCCTTTCTTACAGTCATTTTCTTGACCCCGCAGTGCGGTTATTCTAGCATACCACCGGTAAAATAAACGCGTGTGGTGAATTTATGACTGATATTCTCTGGGCACCGTGGCGGCTGGATTACATCCGCAGTGTTTCCGGTGACGGCAAAAATTGTTTCCTGTGCGATCTGGCCCTTGCTCCGCAACTGGATCAGCGTAACCTGGTGGTGGCCCGCACTCCGGACTGCATGTTGTTGATGAATCGCTACCCTTATGTCAACGGCCATTTGCTTATCGCTCCATACCGCCATGTGCCGGATTTAACGGAGCTTTCCGTGGCGGAACGCACCGCATTGATGGAACTGACCGCCCACGCCCAGAAAATTCTTCAGGTGGCGATGAATCCACAGGGATTTAATATCGGCATTAACATCGGCCGCTGTGCGGGAGCCGGCGTGGTTGGACACGTCCATATTCATGTCGTGCCCCGCTGGAGCGGCGATATCAATTTCATGACCGTCGTGGGTCAGGTGCGCGTTATTCCCCAGGCGGTGGAAGAAGCGTTCCGGCAGTTGTCTAAAGCTCATGCCGAAATTGTTCCCCCGCCGTTGTTGCCACCCGAGTCGCCATGAAACTTTCCTATGGTCATGGGTTATCAGGAGCCTGTTATGTCCGTTCTTGCCGTGATTCCCGCCCGTTTTGGATCCTCGCGTTACCCGGGCAAACCGCTGCTCAAGGCTACCGGCAAGTTTCTGATCCAGCATGTGGTGGATCAGGTTCGCCTGTCGCGTCACGTACAGGAGGTAATTGTGGCCACGGATGACCAGCGCATTGTGCGGGCTGTGGAAAGTTTTGGCGGCAGGGCGGTACTGACTGCGGCCACGCATTGCAGCGGCACCGATCGCGTTGCCGAAATTGCCCAGCGGGCGGAATTTACCCATTACCAATATTTGTTGAATATACAGGGGGATGAACCGGAAATTCCACCGGAGACCATTGATGATCTGGCGAGGCTGATAGCCGCTTCGGCGGTTTCCGATAAAGGAGCGGTATCCGTGGCACCGCGGGAAATGGTTACCGCGGCTGTTCGCATTACCGATTCTGCCGCCATCGCCAATCCTAATGTGGTAAAGGTAGTAGTGGACGCGGCGGGGCGGGCCTTGTACTTTTCCCGCAGTGTTATTCCCTATTGCCGCACCGATGGCGGACTCTTAAGGACAGGTGGGCCGCACTTGATCTATCGTCAGCATCTGGGTGTGTACGCCTATCGTCGAGACTTTCTCCTGCGGTTGGCAGCCCATCCACCTTGTATATTGGAAGAATACGAGAAACTCGAACAGTTGCGGGCATTATTCATGGGAGCCACAATTCTGGTGCATGATGTGCCTTTTGCCCCGCATGGTATCGATACGCCGGCTGACTACGAAACATTTATCCAGCGCTATGCCAGTCAGAGCGGCTGATTTCATTGCACATATCCCCCGGAGCGCAGTTAAGGGGCCGAGCACAAATAACTTCACACATTCCGGCTGGTTCTTTTGGCCGCGGGCTTCGTTGTTCGCACCTTACAGACCCATTGGCAGGGTATGCGCGTCGCTTACGCCTCGCCGGCGGCCAAAACTCCTGCGCCGTAAAACATGAATTTATTTGTGCGCTGCCCCTAAGGCGATCTGCTTCACGGCGATGGGTGTGCTGCGGTGAGGGGGCTTGATTCCCATAGAAGATATACTCTAGAAACGGTTCGGCTGGTATACAGCGTACCCCCACAGACCATTGGCGTTGTGCGGCAGTGGGCGTATGCATCGGGCAAAATGTGTTGGATGGAGGCGTTTTGGACAAGTATTAGGACAGAAATTGGGGTCGGATGGCCGATAATTCCACGATGACCGGAGAAATCCGGGGTACTGCAGCCTTGAGTGCCCGGTTTGGGCTTGACAGTTGCGGCAGGATAAATCAACATGGCCAAAGGCTTAGGCCGCATTGGCGTGGTTGAGGCCATTGAAGGGGGCATAAATCGGGAGACTGGCGAACTTGGGCTTTAAGCCGCAGGTAAGCAGGAAAGGTGGGCTGACAAGTGGCGGAAGATTGGTTAAAATGGTGGGCAATGGCCAGGCCATTTTCTTGTAAGAAGAAGTCGGGATGTGATTCAAAATCGCGGCGGTTAGTTTATAAGTCGCGGGCATAAGTAACATGTGATGAAAGGTTGCGCATGGCTGATCGCGTGGCACAAAAGAAAAATCAACTGGATCCTGTTGCTGGTCCGGCTCCGATGGCGAAAGGTGGACGGCTGGGGCGAGTGCTGGGCTTGTGTGTGCTGGCAAGCGCCGTTGGCTCGCTGGTGGGCTGTTCCAATGCGGGCAGCGATTTAAGCAACTATTTGAACCTGCGCAATTCGTTTATGAATCCGGCGGAGGTGGGACGGTTTGATAAGGCCAATCCGTGGGGCGATGTGGAACCGGTTACGTGGCCGATTTTGAATTCATTGGCGGTGAATGATCCGCCGCCTGGACCATGGCCGGATTCCAGACGTCCAACTGTGGCAGATCTTGTTCCGTCAACCCGTCCCTACGTGCTTGGAGCGGGCGACGTGGTAACGGTTTCCGTGTTTCAACTGGTAGTGCCGGATCAGGAATCGGTGCAGACCCGGCAGATCAATACGCAGGGCGATATCACGCTGGATTTTATCGGTACCATCAAGGCAAAAGGCTTGACGACGCGGCAGTTGCGGCGGCGCATTGTGCGAATTTTGATTCAAAGCGGGGAGATGTCTCCGCCGGGACCACATCAGCCTGGTCCGCAGGTAAATGTGGATTTAACCCAGGCGAAGCGCCGGGTGTTTTCGATCATTGGTGGGGCACGCGCTGGGACGTATAACATCACTTCGCCGAGCTTTCGGCTGCTGGATGCATTGGCGCTGGCGGGCAATCCGACGCCGGACCAGGGTGTTCGCTGGATTTATGTGATCCGTTCCCCGGAAAACAAGGTCAAGGCGAAACATACGCATGTGGCGTCTCAGGCTCCGAGTACAAACAGTTCTACGGGTGGCACCACCAGCACGGCCCAGGAACTTAAGGCGTTGCAACGCGAGATTGAATCGTCGGAGACACATCATGGTAAAAACTCCGCGAAGTTGCTCAAGAAGGAACAGGACTTACTGACCAAATCTCTGGAATCGTCAGGCCATGCTCCTCACGAGCATTTCGTGTATGTGAACCATCACTGGGTGCCGTTGTCTTCGAAGAAAGCGCCAGGCATCACCACGATGCCGTCGCCGATAAAGCCGGTTCGTACGGCGAAGTATCACTTTTCAAACATGACGCAGCAGAAAGAAAAGCTGCCGTATAAGGATATGGTGATCCGAATTAGGGTACGCAAGCTGCTAGAAGGTAATCCCCGCGAGAACATCATCATCCGGCCCGGTGATATCATCCGCATTCCGTCTGCCAAGCCGCAGTATTATTATGTGATGGGCAATGTGAACCGGCCGGGCGTCTATACGCTCACGGGGCAGCGCATTACACTGAAGATGGCGGTGGCTGCGGCGGGCAATTTGGGTGCATTGGCAATACCGCGGCGGTGTGAACTGATTCGGCGGATCGGCAAGAATCAAGAAACCATTATTCAGGTCAATTTGCAGGCAATTTTTGACGGCGAAGAGCCGGACATTTTTCTGAAACCCAATGATGTGCTCAATGTGGGCACGGATATGATCGCGCCATTTTTGGCGATATTCCGCAATGGGTTCCAGGCGGCCTATGGATTCGGATTTACGTACGACCGGAACTTTTACATCCAGCCGGTTATTACGCAAGGCGGATAACAGGGCAGTGGCCTGATACCATGGACGAGATTACCTTGGGTCAACTTGGACCCGCATCAGCCGTGTCGCGACAAACGATAGGTTTGTGGCGGCATCTGTCCTGTAATTTCGCTATTACAGATGCGGCACGCCAGTGGGGTAGTAGAAGCCGCGCCAGGGCCTGAACCAAGGGGATTGCAGGTCGTAACATCAAAGGGGTTGATGAAACGTCCTTGGGCTTTGGGCCGGAAAAATTGCCTCGTAATTCTGGCTCGAAAAATGACGGTCAACCTGATATAATTTTGAGTTTGTGCTGCAATGCCATGGAAGGAATGGGGGAACAGAAAATGACGCAAAAGTGCTTGCAGCATAAGCGGCGTGGGAGCCGATAATATAGGCGGCTTTGGAAGCCGTCGGTGCGGATTCATGACGATGGTGGTCATATCCATGTCGGCAGGTGAGGGGATAACGCGGTTGCTTCGTGGCTGGCGGTGCGATGTTGTCGGTCGTTGTTGCAAACCGTGGAATAATAACACTGGAGTGTTTGAATAAATGAGTAGTCCAGCCACACGTTCGGATCAACCGTCGGACCTATCCGCGATGAACGCCGGAGGAGCTGCGCCGGTGCGGCGGTTTGACTATTCCACATCGATAAAAATGAACGATCCAGCGCCCGGTGGCGGGAGTGTAAGTCCGATGGCGTGGATGATTATCGCGGTGATGGCGCTGGAGTTCCTGCTGCTTTACCGGATCAATTTACTGCAACTGGTTTCAGTATGGTATTCGAATCCGAATTTCAGCCAGGGTTTTGCCATACCGTTTATCAGTGCGTTTTTTGTGTATCAGCAGTGGCCGGTATTGCGGTCGCTTAAGCCGCAGCGTAGCGCGGTGGGGCTGGCACTTCTGATTTTCGGGACTGCCACGCAGGTGCTGTTTTTAGTCACGGGACAGATTCAATTTTCCGAGTTGAGCATGTTGGTGGTATTGTTCGGCATGTTCCTGTGGATGCTGGGCTGGGATTACATGAAGCTGTTGTGGCTGCCGATATGCTATCTGTTGTTTATGATTCCTCCTCCGCAGGCGTTGTATGTCAAGCTTACCACGCCCCTGCAATTTCTGGCGGCGTCGCTGGGGGGGCATTTGCTTACCATGTTCGGGATACCGTCGATAGTAACGGCTACACAGATTCATGTGCAGGTTCGAGCTCACTGGGACTCGCTGGATGTAGCCCAGGCATGCAGTGGGATCAGGAGTTTGACGGCATTTTTCGCGTTGGCGATCGTACTGGCGTACAGTGTGCCGCGGCCGGTGTGGCAGAAGTTGTTTCTGGCCTTGTGCGCGTTGCCGATTGCGATTTTTTGTAACGCCTTGCGGGTGGCGCTAACCGGGGTGTTATTTGTGTCTGCGGGACAGGAGTGGGCCAGGGGCAGCACCCATGCAAGTTTAGGGATGTTAATGCTGATTCCGGCGATGTTTTTACAATTGGGAGCAGCATGGGCCTTGGATCACATTTTTATTGAAGAGCCAAATGTGATTTCAACGACAGGAGGCGGCACATGAGTTCCTTACCAGACAACAATAAAAAGCTGATTTTTGCGGGTAGTATAACCGTGGTGATTCTGGGTGCAGGGCTGTTTTCGCTGGAGTGGGCCCAGGCCAAAATGGGAATGGTGCTGCAAAAAACTCCCACACCGCTGCAGGCACCGCTGCCCAGTTTGCCACGGACACTGGGCGTGTTTAAGGTTCCACCAGGTTCGGCGGATGAACGGTTATCCGCGGAGACGCTGGCGGTATTGGGCACGCACGATTACCTGATCCGCAAGTATGAAGATACGGCGATGCCGCCGGACAGCCCGGCTTCGCTGGTGCAAATCAATTTAAATTTCTATCCGACGGACTTTGCCACACCCCACGTACCCAATGTGTGCTGGGTAGGGGCGGGTTTGCAGCGTGTGAAAGACGACTTGATTGCCGTTAAAAATGTTCCGCACGCCGATGGCAAGATCACCAGCCTGCCGATGCGGTTTCTGGCGTTTGCCAAACCCAATGGGGCGGGCAGCGGTATGCCGTTGATGTTCAGCCATCATTCCGGTGGAGAGTACATTAATACGGCCTACACGTTTCAGGTGGATGGCAAGTATGCGCCCAACACGCAGCAGGTAAGCGCCATGTTCTGGCATGCCAAGAGTAAATACGGCTACGATTGCAAAATTGAGGTGGACGTGCTGGGGCCTTCCACGCGTTCTGAGGCCCGAAAAACCATCAGTGCGTTTATCCGCGCGGCGCTGCCGGCCATTGAGCGGATTTTACCGAACTGGAAAAAACTCAATGCACGCCCGGCAGTGGGTGCAGGTGCGGTGAAGAAAAAGATGCCGCCTTCGTAGGCGGTCCGGCGATCTGAAATCGGGTACTGGGTGGCCGGGAACATCCGCAATACGGTGAATCTGGACTTCCTAAAAACTATCAAAGAGGATATCGATGGCTAGAAAAGTAAATACAAGATTCCTGGTGATATTGCTGACGGTGCTGGTGGTTATCACTGGACTGGGGGTAGGTTTATTCCTCATAAGAAACCGGATTGAAAATAATCCTACCCGGCTGGAAAAGGAGGCTCGGGCTTATTTGAAGGCGGGCCATTTGACTCTGGCGATTCAGGCCTATCAGCGGGCTATTATCGCCACGGAGCGGCAGCATTTGCCGGGAGCTGCGCAGTTGCTGTACAAGGTGGGCAATCTGTTTTATGCCAATTCCAACAAACATCGTAGCTGGCTCCAGCAGGCATTTGCATCGTGGAACGCGGCGGTTCGCACCGATGCCGGATATATGCCGGCGCAGCGCCGATTATTGCATAAATCAGCGAAATTGGCGGAATTGATGCCCTCAGCCGGTGCGTGGGGCCAAGTGCGACAGACGGCTGACGCAGTCTTGAAGATCGACACCAAAGATGCCGAAGCGTACCGGCTGCGGGGCGAGTCACGGCTCAACGCGGTCAAAGGTGTGTTGGCCTTAACGGACGCCAGATATAAGGCTTCCATGGCGGATTTTGCCAGGGCCTGCCAGCTTATGCCGACCGATCCGCGGCCCTTTGCGAATATGGCCGGGGCGTATCTCATGCAGGCGGCGACGGAATTAAGCCAGCAGAGTATCAGCAAGGCGGCGGCCAAGACCCTGAGGATCAAGGGGCTGCAAGTCATGCAGACCTTTGTGAAGAAAAATCCCAAGAACATGCTGGGCTGGCTGTACCTGGCGGCACTGTGCCGGGGCAACCCGGCGTGGCACCAACAGGCGGATGCGGCGATGGCCCAGGCGGCAAAACTTGCCCCCGGTAATCCCAAGGTGTATCAAGCCAGAGCGATGTTGCTTCAGGCGGAAAATAAACCGCTGGCGTTGCAGGTGGCGGCTCTTAAAAAGGTCATTGCCCTTAGGCCTGACAAAATGGCCGGTTATTTTCAGTTGGGGCACCTGTATTTACAGCACAATGAGTTTGCGTCGGCCGTACATTATTTGGAATTGGGTTTAACGCATCCCACGCCGGGCGGCGGATTTAAACCGATGTTGAACCGCGAAATGAAGTTTCAGTCTTATCAATGGCTGGCGGAGGCGTATTTGGCCATTGGCCAAAAAGCGGTTCCCGGTTCTGCCGCTCGAACCGTGGCCCTCAAAAATGCCCAACAGAACATCGCCCGCATTCGCCTGCTGGCACCGAAAACTCCGTGGGTTATTTTGTCCACGGGGCAATTGCAGCTTGAAAGTGGCCAAGTGACCAAGGCTCTGGCCACTTTGGCGCAGGCCGGCACTTTGCTTTCGCCAAGTAATCCGCAGGAAGTGCGGTTGTGGGTGATGGACAAAGAGCTTATGTCCCAGGCGTATGAAATGATAGGACAGTCCGGCTCGGCACTGGTAGAGTTCAATGACATTCTCGCGAGGGCTCCGGGTGCAATCGCGATTTTGCTTAACAAAGCTGCGCTGGAAGCTCCAGTGCATCCTCACGATGCTTTGCATATAGCCAATCGTATTTTATCCAAGGATTCCACCAATGCGGTGGCCATTGCCATCAAAGCCCAGGCCCTGGCGGTTTTGAATCGCGTGTCGGATCTGGCCGTGTTTTTAACACCTGCCAACACCGCCGGCAATTTGTCGTTGTCGGTACTGCGTGCCCGGGTGGAATTGAGGCAGGGCAATTATTTAAGGGCCTGGCATATCGTTAAACCGTGGGTGAAGAAGTCTCCCGGCGACAGCCGCGCTGTTATCATCGCCTATGTGGCACTGATGAAACTACATCGTGTGTCCGCAGCCAAGACCATGGTGGCCGCCGCCGTGAAGGCAGTACCGAACAACTTGCAATTTCTGCTGCTTAATTCTGCGCTTCGCGCGGGGAAAACTCCGGTGGTGAAGCTGCGTTCGGTGGACAGCGATCTGGCGTCCATCAGTTTGCCGGGAGAATCGGCGGTGGCGGCGCAATTGGCGGCCATCAAGACCCTGCCGGACGCATTGCAGCGGAACTTGATGCTGGCCAGCTTCTATCTGCAGCAAAACAAGGTCAAGCTTGCGGGGGTAGCCGTGTCTGCCGCTGTGGCCATCAGTCCGCATGATCCGGCGGTGGTGGAGCGCGAGTTTGAGTTGGCGATGCTGCAGAAGGATTATAAAAAGGCCTCCGAGGTGGTGGGTCTGGCGGGTTCGCTGAATCTGGACGGTGTTAATGGGGCCTTGTATCGCGGGCGCATGGAACTCGGAGAAGGTGACGTTGCCGGCGCGGTCCAGACGCTGAAAGCCGCTTTAGCTTTAAATCCGCAGAGTGCCATAGTGCGTACCTATTACGGAGCTGCTTTGCTGAAATCCGGTAACATAGAAGCCGGTATCGAGGCCTTGAAACTGGCATTGCATCAAAAGCCCGACGACATGGCGGCGCTCAAGCCGCTGGTGCAATACTATATGAGTCAACAGACTCCAGACAGCGTTGCCCGGGCCTCACGGTTGATCGATCAGGGGCTGGTCTATAACACATTGGATACGCAATTAAGGCAGTGGCGGCGCGATCTGCAGGATCTTTACGGGCCGGTGGGGCCGGCGATTCGCCGGCGGATGGCCGTGTATAAAAGTGATCCTGGCGATCTACGTAACATTCAAAGATTGGCCTTTTTATATGGTCGTGCCAAACGCTATTCCGCGGGTATTAACTTGCTGAAAGTGGCATACGCTCAGCACAAGAAAAATCTGGTGTTGGCGACAGGGCTGGCGCAGTTGTACCAGTTGGATAAAAAGCCGGCGGCGGCGGAAAGCATTTTCAATCATTTGGCGGAAAGTCCGGATGCCAAAACGGCCTATCTGGGGCGCCTGATGCTGGGGGATTTCTATCGTACCCGCGGTGACTACGCACAAGCGGCGCAGATGTATACCTCTGCAATCCGCAAACAACCCGCCGGCAGCTACCAGGTGCAATCACGCATGGCGGCCATGTTTAACGCCCTGGGGCACTATAAACAGGCGTTGCCGTATCTGACCACACTCTACAAGGCTCAGCCTTTAAGCCGGTCGGTACTGTTAGAATATATTCAAACGCTGATTCGCGCGGGACATGTGAAACATGGGTTGTCGCTGCTGCAAAGCAAAATTCTTGTGAAAAATCCGCATGATGAGGCTGGCCTGACGTTGGAGGCGTTGGGATACCTGATGGAAAAGAAATTGGACTTGGCGGAAAAAGCCGTGGATCGGGCATTGGCCGCCAATCCGGGTGATATTCAAGCCCTGTACAACCAGGCTGTTCTGCTGTCGATGATGCCCCAGGGTGATCTGGCCCAGGCGATCAGCGATCTGCAGGTGGTGATAGCCAAGGCCCCCGGCGATATGGCCGCCCGCATGAATCTGGCGAAGCTGTTGGAGCGCACGAAACATTACGCGCAGGCGGTACATGAATATCAATCGATTGTGAAACTTGATCCGCACGACAACCAGGTGCGGATGGATTATGCGACCCTGCTTTTTGCTCTTAGCCACATGTACCTGTCCACGCCCAGCACGGATCAAAGCACCCTGGCTGGAACTCTGAGAACCATCGATCCATTGGGTCTGCTTTCGCGGCTGGTGGATGATTCCATTCAGGCATTTCCGAGTTCATTTAACTGGCAATTGATGCGAGCGGACTTGGCGTTAATGCGCGGCGATCGTGCCACGGCGGTAGCGGTGGCGGCGGCGGCTTATAAAAAAGCCGGCCAAAGTTTGCAAACCACACCGGCCTATTTGACGCTGTTGATGCAGGCCAAGGCTTATCAGCGAGCGGAAAAAGTTGCGTCCGTAGCCATTGCTCTGGATCCCAATAATCCGGGTCTTTATACGGTGCGTGGCATGGCCATGGGAGCGTTGCATCAGGTGTCCAAAGCCAGCGCTGATTTCAATCACGCTTTAGAGCTTTCCCTCAAATCGCCGGAGGCTCTGCTGGCCGTGAGTGATAAGTACAAGGCGGTGGCCGGCATCCCGGCGGTGGAGCAATCGCTGAAAAATCTGCTGGTATCGCATAAAAATAATGCGGGGCTTATGTTGAGCCTGGCACAGGTTCAGCTTGCGGCGGGGAATCATGCCGGGGCGCTACACGAAGCGCAGCAAGTGCTTGGTGTCAATCCTGCCGGTTTTGTGCAGATCACAGCCATGCGCATTGCTGCGGTGGCGGCGTACAGTGCGAAGGATTATCGTACTGCGGCAATGTACTATAAGCAGGTTCTCAAACTTGACCCTACCGATGCCAATACGCTTAATAATCTGGCGTATGTGCTGGCGGTTCATTTGAATCAGGTCTTGGAGGCAATGCCCTTGGCCGAAAGGGCCAACGCTATTGCAGCTGCCGCGGAAAATCGTGTCAATTACACCACCGATCCAAGCATTCTGGATACGCTGGGGTGGGTGCGGTTCTTAAACGGCGATACCACCGGGGCCTATAATGCGCTTACTCGAGCGGTAAAGCTTGGACATTTGGCTACCGCGTATTACCATTTGGCCAATGTGCTGGTGAAAGAAAATAACACAGCAAGTGCGAAGAAGTATTTGCAAGATGCGATAAAATATGCACAACAACAGCATCAAAGCGGGCTGAAACGCGCGCAAGCGTTGTTAAGCAAATTGGATGGTTAGACCGATATCATTCTACTGGTTATAGTACGTTTCGGAATAGACCGAAGCATACGAGAACGTGGGTTTTGACGAACGGGGAATCTTATGAGTCAATCAACGGCCTTGGCGATACCACCGGCACCCATGGATTTTGCGCCTCCGCCGACTAGTTCTACGCCCAAAATAGGCTATGTGCTTAAACGTCATCGCTGGCTTATTATCATCGGAACGCTATTGGGTCTGGTGATAAGCTTCGGGCTGTTTCTGGCTTTTGACAAGTATGATTCCCGGTATACCGCGCAGGAGTATTTTCAAGTATTACCTTCCAACAACAGTCCGCTGGCTCAGGCCTTCGGATCTGCCAATGCCATCGTGAACGCGGAAGTAACGCAATTTATCAACCGACAGGCGGTATTAATACATAGCCCGGCGGTGCTGGCACCGGCGATCCAGACCAGTGCTTTTCAGCAGAATTATCGCTATCCGAACAATCCGGCCATTAAAAGCGATTGGTTGGAAAGTCATCCGACACATCCGGTGCAGGATTTGGGAAAGGATGTGAGTGTTGTACCCATCAGAAGGTCGGCGCTATTTGCTATTTCCATGTCCTGGCACGATCGGCATGAAGTGGCCCAATTGGTTCGCGCGATCGGATCAGTGTATTTGCAGGTGTTGCAGAATCAGGAAAAGCAAGCCCTTTCGGAACAGGCACAGTTGATCACGCGCGCCCAGCAGAAGGTGCAGGCCCAGGTAACTGCCATGCAGCAACAGGTGGAAACTTATCGGGTGGCGCATGATATTCCGGGTTTGGTGGATCAACATTCGGTGCAGGCGGAAACCCTTGCGGCGCTTAACGCCCTGCTGATCCGGTCGGAAATTGCCGCCAGCCAGCTTAAGCAGGATTACGAAGGCATTCGCGAACAGGTCAAAAACAACACGCTTAAGCTAAGTCCGAAGATGGAGCAAACCATCGACACGGATCCCAAGCTTTCCGCCTTGCAGTCTTCGCTCTTAAATCTCAAACAGCAGTATCAGGTTTCCAAGATGACTCTTGGTCCTAATAATCGTTCGACTGTGGTGCTGCAGATTCAGATTGCGACCATGGAAGGACAAATTCAGCGTGTCAAAAGCAAATTGGAGGTGCATGCCCGGCTGCAGATGCTGGAGCATGCCAAAGCCGCGATGCTCGACGCCCAGGCTACGGAAGTGGATACCCGGCGGCGCCGCGATGTAGAACAGCGGTTGGTCGGCGACTTGGATGCAGCCGTGGCCAAGTACCAGAATATGCTTCAGACTTTGCACAATCAACAAAAACTGCTCGATACGCTGACTCAGAAAGCCACCATCATGAACTTGCGACGCTCCGCCGATGCTTCGCGTGTGCGGCTGTTTGAAGTAGCTGCGGTTCCAAATAAGCGTTCTTTCCCAATTCTGCCGCACTTTTTAATTGTGGGTATGGTGATTGGTGTGGCACTTTCCGTGGGGCTGGCGTATCTGGTGGAGTTTACCAATACTCGTGTGCGCACTCCTCGGGACATAACGGCTTTGCTGCATATGCCAATGCTGGGGTTTGTACCGGATCATGCCGACGATACGCTTTTAAGCGGAAATCCGATGACCAGCGTTCGGACATCGCCGGCATCCATGACGGCCGAAGCCTTCCGCCAAATTCGCGGGAGGCTTGCGGCAGTTTCACCGGGGCAACCCTTGCGCAGCATCCTGGTAGCAAGCTTTTCGCCGGGCGGTGGAGCCAGTACTGTGGCCAGTAACCTGGCCAATGGCATGGCGCTAAGCGATTTGCGCGTGCTTTTGGTAGAGGTAAACTTCTACCGTCCCATTTTAAGAACGATTTATCCGAACCTGTCCGCTCTGGGATTGACTGATCTGTTAAATAAACAGGCGAACATGGACCAGGTAATTGTGGCCCATCCGGATCTGCCTAATCTGCACCTGATGGGGGCTGGTACTGCCGTCAAGGTACCGCGCGAACTTAGTGAGCACCGCGGCTTCCATGAAGTGCTTACCGATCTTGAATCCCGCTACGACGTGGTGATTTTTGACGGTGCTCCACTGACTTTTGTTTCCGACTCGGTCAATCTGGCATCGCGCGTGGATGGTGTAATTGCCGTCTTAAGAGCCGGGGTGGTCACACGCGGCACCGTTTCCCGTATTCAGGATCAACTGCGGCAGGTGAATGCCAATTTTCTGGGGATAGTGCTTAACGCGGCCCAAGCCTGGGGTTCCGGTTATTTCCGCCAGAATTACCGTACCTTCTTTGAATACGCGGCCGGACAAACGGTCGCTACGTCGACCGTATCGGCGGAAAAACGTCTGCCGGGGGCGTAAGCCAGCCATCGGCATTTTATTTTTAGCAAACGATGGAATGGGAGGTAGCTCCATTGTGTACGGCCTTGGCGAATTCTCCGATTAAAAAAAGCGTCTTGCTGTGCCTAGGCCGAAGCAAACCCGAAGGCCAATTGCCGGTATCAGGCCAGCATAATCATCCACGAGTGATTCTACGCGGCATAATCCGTGAACTGGCAGTATAATTCAGGGCGGTAGTTTTGAGTCGCTGGCAGATGAAGGCGATGGAGTATGATCCGTGTTTCGTTTCGATATGGCGTGCCGATCGCACTGATCACGACGCTCTGGACTGTGCACATCTTGACCGCAGCGATTCAGACGCAAGCCAAACCGGTCTATGAATGTAAGTTCACCGGACCTGTGGGCAGCCAGCCTCTTGATCATCATTGGTTTTATGATCGCGGTTGGGATCCAAATTGCCCGACCTATTATTCAGATGATAAACAGTCGCTGCACATTGTGGTTTCCAAAAGTGCCGTTGGCGGGCGGGCACTGGCCATCTGTGTGCGGCCCTATCCGGGCAAACCTGGTGCTTATATTTCGGGGCGCATCAACACCCATATTGATCCTGCTGGCCGGCTTAAATATGGTTTTTTTGAGGCACGGATAAAAGTCCCCGGTGGGCCACATCAGACCGGCTCCGGAGCGTGGCCGGCGTTTTGGTTGCTGGGTACTAATTTTCCCAGGGTGGGCTGGCCGCGGTGCGGAGAAATTGACATTATGGAATACAGCGGTAATCGGCCAAAGCAAGTTACCGGTACCATTCACGGCCCGGATGGGGTGGGTGCGGGTGGAGTTTATGACCTGATCCGCGGGCACCGTTTCTGGGAAAAGTATCACACCTTCGGTTGTTATTGGAGTCCGGGGTCGATCCGGTTTGAATGTGACGGCCATGTCTATGCCACGTTTACACCTTTGGATCAAAACCGCGGTGGATGGGTTTTCAACCATCCGTTTTACATTATTTTAAATTTAGCCGAAGGCGGTGCTTATGGTGGCACCACACGGACCACAGCCCGGTTTCCCCAGATCATGCTGGTGGATTGGATCAAAGTATTTGCGTGGAAAATTCATACTCCCACCATGATTGCACCTGTGTCACTCGGAGCCGGAAAGGCGTTGATAAGCTGGCGTGATTCGGCTTTTGACCAGACCGGTTTTGTGGTGCAGCGCAGCAATTCTGCGACATTTTCCACGATCGCCGAAACTCGCCAATTTCCGGCCAATATTACCGATTTTGTGGACCGGGACCTGGGTCCAAAACAACGCTGGTATTATCGGGTACGTGCAATGGGTGGCAGTCAAGAATCTCCATGGACCAAATCCGTTATGGTTACCACCTTGGCCGCCGGGCAAAAATCACCGGTGGTTTTCGGGTTCCTGCAGAAGGCCCGGGTCGTACTGGCTGTCAATGTTGGCGGCTCTGCGCACGG
>JAJZNX010000071.1 GCA_021852275.1 Planctomycetota bacterium
GTAGAAGCGTTAAACTTTATAATAAGCGATGATAAAGCAGTTGTGGGTATTTCTGGTAATGGGTTAAAATTCGTTGGTTGTGTGCGAGGCGTTCGGCATGCAGCGGGCGACCTTGCGGGACGATAGTAGATATTGCGGATTCGAAATAATGCCTACCATCAGCTTATTTTTTGGGATCATAATTCGGATGTATTATGATGATCATGCGCCGCCTCATTTTCACACCTATTATCAGTAGCATTCAGTTGTGATCCTGATTGATAGTTTGGAGGTTCGTGATGGGCGGCTGCCGCGAAGAGCAATGGCGATGGTGCTTGAGTGGGCGGAGTTGCATCGGCAGGAGCTTTTAACGGACTGGGCCTTGGCCGCGGAGCATAAGCCACTGATGCAGATTGATCCTCTGGAGTAATCAGCGATGAATAAGGCAACGGTAAAGACTGCACGGGTGATCTCTGGATTTAGGATCGAGGTCGAATTTGCGGATGGTCTTCGGGGCCAGGTGGATTTGTCCAGCCGACTGTTTGGAGAGGTATTTGAGCCGCTGCGCGATGAAAAATATTTTGCAAAGGTGTATGTGGACGAGTTCGGGGTGGTATGCTGGCCAAACGGAGCTGATCTGGCTCCTGACGCGCTCTATGTATGCGTGGCTGCAGCCCGTGGGAAGACTCCGGCGTAACAGCGGGGGTTTTGGATGGTTGCACTCTTGGCGACGGCTGGTGGGGCCACGATGGCTATCGGAGCCGTGCAGCAGTTCGAGCACCCAGTCCCGAAATATGTCCAATACGAGGTCGTGCATCCGTTCGCCCGTGTGGCGAAGCCGGGAGCAAGGAAATAACGGCGTACTATTGCGATCCAAGCGGTAACGGGTGCGGTTGCTACGGGCAATACGCCTTCGGTACAATATATCTATAGTGATCCTTCAAACGGGTGCAGCGGCCTCGCCGAGAAGATGGAGCAGGCGAGCAGCGAAGCGGAAGTAGTTGGTAGGGAAAACCGCTGGGATAAACCCAGCGGCTCGCGTGGGGTGGAAGTGTTGGGTGCGGGTTGAGAGTTCGCGGCAAAGTGGAGATAATTTGAGTTCATGGTGATGGTGGGGGATGAAGACGGGGTGCGGGGGGGGGATAGACGGAAGTCGGGTGACGGAAGATGGGAGTTTGACGATTCAACACGAAATATTTCCTGCAAACAAGGCACGAAGCGGGCAGCGGGCGGCGTTCAGCGGTCAGCTTTTACGGGCAGGATGCCTGCCACCCCCAAAAAAGAGCACGGCGGGCGGGGTATACGCGTCGCTTAAGCCTGGCCGGCGGCCAAAAGTACCAGCCGGATGGTACAGGTTATTGCTTGGCAGCCCTTAAGGCGGCGATACGTAAATAATAATCGCGAATAGTTCGGCGATAGCCCGCTGGCAGCCTTTGCCTGGCAATATTCAACAGCCGCAGTTGTTGCAGCGGTCCCAGGTGTTCCCATTGCGCTGGACTGATGCCCAATGCTGTTACCTGCGGGGGTACGGCCCAGGTGTCCGGCATCGGGCCGGAGATGCCCGTTCCGTTACTGCCCGGTTGGTCGGCAGAGGCCCGATAGCCTGGATCGGTGCTGTTGGCTCCTGGATTTTTACCATGGCCGCCGGGCATGGCCGATGGCTGGCCGGCCAGTGCGCCAGCCAACGTCGTTGAGGCCATGGTGAGCGATTGCGCCGCTGAAGCTGCGGCTCCGGCACTGCCGACGAGAGCCTGTGGCTGACTTGCCACTGCGGCTTGTACGTGTCTGGCTACCGCAGCCATGGTGCCCAAAGATGCCTGGCTGGCACGGCCCGGATCGGTATCCGCGGATGAATTGTTCGCTCCTGGCGGGCCTGCCTGAGAAGGTCCGGTTTGTCCGGACGCCACATTGCCGGCTTCGCGGCCATCTGCCCCGGCCGGGTGTTGCCAGGAAGTATCCATCCTTCCGAAATGTTCCAACGCCGCAATTTCCCGGCCGGCCATACGCATCTGGGCCAGGGCTTGGCCTTGATGGGCCTGCGAGCCTGCCGAATCATGGGCAGATTGGTCCGCGGCCGCCTGCGACTGTGCGGTGTTGGCTCTCTGCATAAGGGTTAGAGCTGCTTTCAGGTGCTGGGCCAGGTTCGGGGCACCGGCCATGGCTTGCTGCTGTAATATCTGTCCCTGGGCAATGGCTTCTGCAATGGCATTGGCGGTTTGGTGCTGGGCGCTTTCGACCGCCTGCGGAGTTGGTGTTTTATGGGCCGCGGCCGTCTGTGCGGCCAGAGCGGTCTGCCGACGGGCCAGGGTTCGGGCCTGCATGGCAGCGACGGTTGCCTGCTGAGCCAAACTTTTCTGGGTGTCGAGTTGCGCTGCCTGTTCCCGTGTGGCTTTCGCCAATTGGTGATAAGCCTGTTTTAATAAACTCTCCGCGGTATTGCCGGATCCATGCATGGTTTGTTCTACAGCATGCCTGGCATCGGTCCGGGCTTGCAGCAAATCAGCTCGCTCCTGGTTCTCCTGGTCCGCAGGGTTTTCATTGAGCATGTTCCGTGCCTGCCGCCAAATGGCATCCGCTGCCTGCACAGCGCGATGCAGTGATTTTGCTGATTCTTCCTGTTGTAGAGTGGCTGCGGCGGCCTGTACCTGTTGCGAAAGTTGATTTGCGGTTACTTGATTCTGCTTCACCTGACGGGATTGTTGCCTGGCTGCAGGCGTATCCGACTGACTGGCATACCGGTTTAATTGATTGGCCATGGCCTGCAGGATTTTCACGATGTTGTTGCGCCCTTCCCTGGCCACGGCGGCATTGCCGGGGCTGGCCAGAGCATGACTTACGGTTTGCATCATCGCTGCGGTAACCGGCTGCGCCGCCGCTGCGGCAATCGCCGTTTTATAGCGTTGGTTGAAGCGCGTTATTTGTCGGTTCAAAAGTTGCTGCTGGTTGGCCAGATGCCGCAACGCAGTCTGCTGGGCTTGTTGCAGAAGATGGGGATGTAAATCCATATTCTCGGCCGCCTGCCGGGCTGCAATGGAAGCTGCTTTTTGGGCTAACTGGTAGAGTTGTCTGGTCATTTGCTGCGCGACGGGGTTCTGCAGTGATGGATGTTGCCGCAACAGTTGCTGCAATTGTTGGGCCAGGGCCTGCTGGTCGTGATAAGCGCGTTGAGGGGAATCGCGGATGGATAACATCTGGGCAATGGAACGCTGGCGACGGGCCAACCGGGTCAGTGAATTCTTCAAGGCCGCACGAGCCTTTGCCTGGTCCAGGGCATGCAGCAGCCGCAGCAGCGACGCTTGTGTCCGCTGGAGTGCCACCGTGCTGGCTCGGGCCAATCGGGGCATGCGGGTGCGCCCGGCTTGATCTGCAGCCAGTCCGGTTCGCGCCAGATCATTGGCGGCCGCACGCATCGGACCGTGGACGATGCCAATGGCTCGCGTCGCTACCGCACCAAAATCATTCGCCAGCATGGTCTTGGCCTGGTTGGCCAGCGTTCGACCCGCCCGCACCACTCGCACCGCAGCACCAGCTACCGCCGCCTTGCGTAACGGATCAACCGCCCTGTACATGGGCCAGCGGACTAAGGCTCGGGCCTGGGCACTGCCCGCTTTTACCGCGATTAATGCCTGTACAATTGCTTGCCGCAACGACATCGATAATTTGTTATCCTGCCGGGTTAGATAGCTGTGCTGCAAGTGGGTATCCACGATTAGCTCGTGCCGGGCGGTTATGGCAATATGGGCCTGTGGTCGGGCGCAATCCAGGGCCTCAAGCTTATAATAAATCGTAGGGGCAACGGTCCGGCCGGCAGCGGGCAGTTGCTGTGGCACCGAAATTGTCCAATGGCTTTGAATCACCTTACCGGGTATGCCCGGCAGGGTGATATTCACGGTTCGTACGGCAGAATTACCTGTCCAAAGCAATGCCCGGATGGCCGAAAGACCATAGATATCGGTGGCGGTGAATTGCACCGGCACCAAATCATCAGGCCGTACTCGCACGGTTAAGGCGGGGGTGGAAATATGGATCGTCGGCGGAGGAACCGCATCTACCGTTACCGGCCATGCCTGCTTTCCGGCCATTTTGACGCCATTTTGATTCACCAGCACGGCTGCATAAGTGGCGTTGTGCGTCAACACCAGATTCGCCGCATACGCCAGCGGACCATAACGCGTCAGTGGCAGCTTAGCCGGTTGGTTACCACTGGTGTTTACCACCAGTTGGCTGCCTACCGCCAACGGCTCGGTGGTATGAATAATCACCTGGATACGTGAACCGAACAGCCCGTGGATTGCTCCGTTGTGGCCACGAACAATTTTCTCCGGCAGCCTGGTATACGCGGGAAAAACATACCGCTTCTCGAAGAAAGTTATGACCGGCCCTTGTTCCACCTTGATCGAATGACGCGGCCCCGTCGCCGGCGATGCGGTAGCCACCATCCAGGGGAACACTGTCCTTTGTACGCCCAGGGTTAATGTTTGCGGCATCAGTGGCCAAAGGATGGCCCAGATCAGCACCAGCGGGCCACAGAGAAAGGCCCAGCGTATCAATTTATCCGCGGAAACAGCTCGCCCGGGATCCACAGCGTGCGCATCATCGGCCGCCCGGTTAATAACGTGGTTGACCAGTTGCGGCGATCCCACGAATGGGTCCTGTCGCTTTTGAGCCAATTCCACGGCACTTAAGAAAAGCTCATGAGACTGTGGCCTTACCGCATCCATGGTATCCGCAGCCGCCTGCATGTTCACCTGCCGCAGCGCTGGAATAAGCACATGCAGACATAACCCCGCCGGCACCACCCACACCAGCAAGGCCAGCACACAGCGCAGCGCCAAGGGCATTTGCGTAAATTCTCCCAGCAGGAGAACCACCACCAAACCGACCGCCAAACTTACAAAGAGCACCCGCAACGCCGCCAGGCTGCTGCGCACCGTGCGATGTCGCTTCGCCACGCCTTGCAGCGTTTCACGCAAATCATCGGGTATCTGCCCGGTCGTTGCTGGATGGGAATTGCGGGCCATCGTTGTACACCCGTCTAAAACTCTCCTATGACTTTATATCCATTATACCCGATGAGCAACCACACCAGTTAGCTCAAGCCAATGACGGAATGGCCACGCGCAGTCCGACCGGTTACGAATGTTGACCCCGGGCCAATAGCGAAACAATCTCGATTTAATCGGACGTGCAGAAATTGTCTTATTGGCAAAGCCTTTTTTGGCCGACAACAGCACTATCCCGGCATGGAGGCTCTGTTTGGAGGCCAGGGATCGGTGTACAGATTTTGTTGGACAAGGCCGGAGTAATGGTTCATGTCAGCCTCTTTACGAATAACGCTTACCGATTCGGCATTTGCCTTACGCATGGTGCCGGGGGCTGACGTTGCAACTACAGCCACGACTTGCCGCCCAGCCACCATTTCCGCGCGGCGTCATCGCATGTCTGTTGAGCCTGCTGCGGTGCGTCGAAACAGGAGCGGTGCACGCCTCCAATCGAAATCGCTCATCGTTGCCAGACCGGGGTGGAGCGGTACCCGCAACATCGCTGAATTGAATGCTCGATAAACCACCCGTGAAGATGGCGGCTGTGGCCCTTGTGCCACGATTGATGGCCGCAGTTTTCTGCCAGTATTCCACCAACTGGGTTGACACACCTTCCGAGATTGACGTACAATTTTCTGGTATTCAGCGGTAGGTGATGGAGTTCACCTAAACTGTTCCTGTCGGGCCTTACGGGCACGGGGACTGATGACTCCTGGCGGCTGGACCGTCGGGGGATTATGAATGACCGACCCTGGCGGATAACAAATCAGCCGGGGTTGTTTTGTCTATGGCGGTCTTTGGAGCAGTGTTTTGGAAAAGAGGTTTTGGGAATATCTGGCGATCGGCTGCGGTGGTTTCATCGGTACGATGGCGCGTTTTTTTGTGGGTCAGTTGTTTTCGAGTTCACCCTTTCCCGTTGGCACGATGCTCATCAATCTTAGCGGCAGTCTTTTTTTGGGCTGGTTTGCCACCGTGGCCGGGAACCGCATTCCCATGCCGGAAAATCTACGGCTGGCGGTGGCTGTGGGCTTTGTGGGTGCATACACCACTTTTTCAACCTATATGTTGGAATCCAACCGCATGTTGGAAGATGGTGCGGGTTGGCGGGCCATGTTTTATATTCTCGGGAGTGTCATACTTGGCCTGCTGGCGGTCAGGCTGGGCGTAATTTTGGGACACCGTATGAACGGTTAAAGCCGGGAGAGAGAGCCGGCCACACCCAAGCGCAAAGGTGGGAGCAGGCATTGATTTTGGGCCGACCAAAAAAGGAAAATGGCGATGATAGGCGAAAAGATTTTACTGCGGGTTTACCTGCGCAGTTCCGATCTTTATCATTTCAGCCCCGTGTACGAGCGGCTGGTTCAGGCCGCCGGCCGGCAAAAGCTTGCCGGCGCAACGGTGTTGCGTGGCATCATGGGCTTTAGTTCCCGTGGCATGTTGATGCCATCGGACTACCGTCTGACCAGTGCCTCGCCGGTGATTGTGGAACTGGTTGATGCCGCGGAAAAAATTACGGATTTTGCCCGGCAAGTGCTCCCTCAACAGTTGAAAACCGGTTTGGCCACCCTGGAGCGGGCTTCGGTGATGATGTATCGCAAAAGAGGCGGATCGCAGGAAAGCCATCTGCCTGAGCCGGTTGAACCGTTAAGCACACTGCCTGATTTAAGAGGAGATGGTCTCATGCGACTTGATCATGATGGCGTTTTGCTGCGTATATTCATCGGCGACTCGGATCAATGGGAAAACCAGCCGCTCTTTGAAGCGATTATTAAAAAGGCCCGGGCTGCGGGTCTTGCTGGCGGAACGGTGCTGAAAGGTTCCATGGGCTTTGGCGCCAACAGCGTGCTGCACACCAACAAGGTACTGGTGCTGTCCACGGATTTGCCTATCGTCATTGAAATAGTTGATTCCCGGGAAAAAATTAAAAACTTTCTGCCCACGCTAGATAGCCTGGTGCAGGAAGGCATGATTACCATGGAGGGCGTCCATATTTACAAATACCTCCACGATCCGGCAGACGCGGGAAGAAAACAAACGACATAGCGTTCGGTGGAACAGATGCGGCCAGGAAGTTTAGCCATACCGCAGTTACGCGACACCCAACTGCCGGAATCACGATCCGGTGCGTATAATCCCCAGTATGAATGATTCATCATCTATCCAGCTCGCCGGCCAGTCTAAGCGCCATCCCACGGGCCGCCCCGGCACCGGTTTACTTTTCGCCGGCCTGGTGCTGATTGGGCTTTTGGAGGTCATATTATTTGCGTCCGTCGGCGGCCTGCTTCCCGCCGGTCGGGCCGCATCGATCGGCACGCAGGTGCGCATTCATATCACCCCATGGGCCTGGAGCGCGTACCTGATGGTGTTGTTGGGGCTGCTGGCACGCCTCGACGGGCATTCGTGGTTGCGGCGGTTTGCCAATCGCTTTTGGGTATGCTGGCTGTGGTCCGTTCCGGCGTGGTGTTACTTCGACTGGCTGAACTTTTATTTTATGCGCGATCCGGCAACCGGCCTGCATGCGTGGAACTATCAGGGCATGCCTGCCAATGCGTGGGACCGTGGATTTGGCTACTTGCTGGCCTTTGCCGCGATCGCACCGGGCATGTTTTTAACCGCAGAGGTTTTTATGCGTATGGGCCTGGCTCGCATCAGCAGCCAGGGGGTACGCCTTGGACGACCGGTGCAGATTGCCACGTTCGTGTTGGGGGCTGCTCTTTTTTTATGGCCGTTTGTTTTTCACAGTGCCATCGCCAATCTGGCCATCTGGGTCAGTGCGATTTTTCTGCTGGATCCGATCAACTTCTGGTGTGGACGGCCCAGCATGATCGGGGACTGGCGGCAGGGTCGCTGGGGTCGCACTTTTTCCTTGATGCTCGGCGGCCTTTGGTGCGGGTTGCTGTGGGAATTCTGGAATTACTGGGCGATTGCCAAATGGACGTATCATCTGCCTTTTCTGGGAAACTGGCAGTACATCCGCTATTTTCAAATGCCCGTGCCGGGCTTGATCGGTTTTGCCGGCTTTGGGGTGGAGGTCTGGGTGATGTGGCAATTCAGTCTGCTGGTGCTGGGGAGGTTGGTGGAAGGGGAACGAAAAAACTGCCCGGCGGATATCGAGCTATCACGGGATGGTTGTATTTAATCCGTCGCCGGCCCAGGGGTCATCTGGTACCTCGCGATAGTGTTCTCTTTTGGTCAGGAGTTCAAAAATGTCTGCAATTGAAGCCAATCTGAAACGTTTGGGAATTACCCTGCCTGCTGCGCCCAATCCGGTGGCCGCATACGTACCTTATGTCATGGCTGATCACCTGGTATTTATCAGTGGGCAACTGCCTTTTCAGGATGGCCAGTTGCAGTTCACGGGGAAAATTCCGACTGTGGTATCGGTGGAGCAAGGCCAGGAAGCCGCTAAACTCGCTTTGCTTAATGCTCTGGCGGTACTGCACAGCGCCTGCAACGGCGAATGGTCCAAGGTAGACCGCATTGTACGACTGGGCGTATTTGTGCAATGTGCCGATGATTTTACCCGGCAATCCATCGTAGCTGACGGGGCCAGCAATCTTCTGCTGGAAATTTTCGGTCAGGCGGGCCGCCATGCCCGGGCGGCAGTGGGTGTTAATGCCCTGCCGCTGGGGGCCACTGTGGAATTGGATCTGGTCGCTCGGCTGCAATAGGCCCGTTATTATCCGGACAGCCGGCCCGCAGTCTGATTTTGACTTTCCATAACGGCCTTCACAGGCGATACTGTCTATATATGCGATGGATCACCTTTGGCATCCTGTTGTACCTGGCGACGGCCCTGCAGGTCGCCCACATCGGACAATGGAGTGAGGCAGGCTATTTTCACATTGAATTTATTCCCATGCTGGCTGTCTTTTATGCGCTTTACGCGGCGGAAGACTATGCTCTGATGGCCTGCTGCTGCTGCGGGTTTATGTATGATCTAACCGGTATAGGGCTGCTGGGCATGAATACCATTTTACTTTCACTGGCGGGTTATGGAATCACCCGCATTCGCATGAATATCTTCCGGCAGAATCCCATCAGTCAATCCGTGTTGGTATTTCTGGCGGTGGTGTTTGTGCTGTTGGGCCGAAACGTTCTGATTCGGATGGGATTGTGGAGTGCGGATCAACCTGCAACATTAGTATCCGGTTATGCGGCCACCATCGCCATAACCTTTTCCAGCGCAATTTATACGGCTCTTCTGGCACCATGGGTTTTCCGCGGGTTGTTTATGATCGGTCCAATGCTCGGTTTTGACGGGCCATCGCATCATGGCCGCAACCGCAGCCGATGAACTCTCGGCGTGGAGTTGGTATGATCCTGAAAGACCGTCCGGACGGTAAAATGGCGTGAGTGGTTTCTTGCAGGTACTCGCCGAGATGTTGAAACGCCGCCTTATTTTGCTATTTGTGTTAACCTTGGTGGTTGCTTTGATTCTGGTTGTGCGCCTGTATCAACTTCAGGTGGTGCAGGCCCGTATGTGGAAAGATCTCGCCCGCAGTTTCAGTTATCGCCATCTGGTAATTCCCTCAATTCGCGGGGCCATTGTGGATCGCAAGGGCCGCTATCTGGCCGTTGAGCAGCCCTGCAACAACCTTGCCGTTGACTATCAGGCGATGAATCGTGATTACCTGTGGATTACGCGTCAGGCGATTGATGAACTGCGTGCGGATCATCTGAAGAGGGCAGAGATTATCGCGCGTTTGCCGGCCACGCGAAAAAAAATCGCCGCCCAGTTGCTGCATCTGCCCGTGGCCATCGCCCGCCATTGCCACCTGCCCCTGGCCAAAGTGCTGGAAACCTTTGATACCATCCGTGAGCGCATGGCTTTTTTACGTCAGGATATCTGGACGCTGCGTTACGGCCATGACAAAAATGTGCGGGCCGATGTTTCCCCTGCGGATCGGCAACAAGATGTGGATCTGGCGTTGACCCAGGGACTGAATTTACTGGAAGCCCATGAAGCCCATACGGTGGTGCCGGATATTCCGGATCAGGTCGCATTTTATTTTCAAAAGCATGCCCGCCGCTATCCCGGCCTGGTTGTTGTTCCCAGCCAGCACCGGGTCTACCCGTTTAACAGCGTAGCGGCCCAGGTGATTGGAGCGATGCGCCAGGTAACAGCGTCGGCATTACGAAAAAATCCGTTTGTGCTCCCGCGGCTTGTTCCCGGATCGCTGCGCGACACCCGCGGCAAGCTCAAGGGCTATCTGCCCGGAGACCAGATGGGGGCATTTGGCGTGGAATACTCCGCCGAGAATCTGCTAAGAGCCACCCGTGGCGTGGAACTGGTGCGGCTCAATGGCCAGCAAGTACCGCAGGATTACCGTCCCCCTCTTCCCGGCCAGACGGTGCGGTTGACACTGGATATTAAACTTCAGCAGCACCTGCAAAAATTGATGCTCAATCCGCAGTCGCATCTGCTGTACTTCCATGGCGTCATGCACCGTGCGGCGGTGGTGGTGCTGTCGGTGCGTACCAATCGAGTGCTGGTGATGCTGTCGCTGCCCACGTACAACCTGAATCGCTATCACCAGGAATTTTCGAAGTTGATTGCTGATGCGCAGCTTCCGTTGATAAACCGGGCTATCAGCAGCGCGTATCCTCCGGGCAGCATCGTCAAGCCACTGGAGGCCTCTTATGCATCGACGGTAGGTGTCATTAAACCCGATACCATCATGAATTGCGGAGCGTATTTGCTGCCCGGTCATCCGAATATTTTCCGGAACTGGACGTATCCGATGGCCCCCGGTCCGCTCAATATGGTGCAGGCCCTGGAGCAATCCTGCGATACTTATTTTTACCGGGTGGGGATGAAGCTGGGGCTGCAACGGCTCGTCGCAGGGTACCGTACTTTTGGACTAGGTTCAGCCACAGGCCTTGGCCTGCATGAGGAGACCGCAGGCTATTTGCCTCCCGAGCAGCCGGATCGCAGCCAATTTCGCATAACGGATTGGGCGATTATGATGGGCATTGGGCAGGGGCCGATGGCGGTAACCCCGCTGCAGATGGCCAATGCGTATACTGACATGCTACGTGGCGGCGTGTGGATGCAGCCGCAGATTATTGAGCAATTGCATCGCCCCCCGCCCCGTATTTTTCACCTGAACATGCCGGATTTAAGTTTTGTCCGCCAGGGTATGTACCTGGTGGTGCATGGTCCCAACGGCACAGCCCCGGTGTTGCGTATGGGGCTGCCGGTGGCGGGCAAAACCGGTACCGCCCAGACTGCGGAACGCATTGACATTAACGGCAAAGTGAGTATCAAAAAGGGAGACGACGCCTGGTTTGTAGGATACGCTCCGGCCGATAACCCCAAGTACGTTCTGGCGGCGATTGTGGAAATGGGCGGCGACGGCGGCCGTCGGGCTGGCCCGATTGTCAAAACCTGCATTCAACTGATGCAACAGCGTGGCTATTTGCCGCAGGCGGCGACACCGTGACGGATACTCCCAAAACCGATTCTTCCTCCACGCCGCTCAATCCTGACGCCTTGCGTCCGGCTCGCGTTATTCACCGTCGCACGGATGACGGCTCCTCCATCATTTTGCGACTCTGGAATCGGCTGCTTCCACGTTTGCTGGGCACCCGTATCGCCTGGGTTCTTCTGGGCAGCATCCTGCTGTTATGCACCATCAGCCTCGCTGCCGTGCGGGTTTCATCGCCGGCTTTGGCCCGGGTACAGGAAATTCATATCGGCATCGGACTGGTGGTGTTGCTGGCCGCCATCGCTCCGGCCTACAGACAGATGGGACGCTTTGCCTATGTGTTTTTCGGATTTACGCTGGTGTTGCTGGTGATCGTGCTTAAAGCACCCGCGGTCAACGGCAGCCACCGCTGGTTCATCTTGCCGGGCGGTATTAACTTTCAGCCCAGTGAACTGGCCAAAATTGCCTTTGTCGTGGCCGTGGCATGGTACCTGCGGCTGCATAAGGATATTCAGGGGCTTTCGCGCCTGGTGGTCCCGTTTCTGCTGATGTTGCTGCCCATGGGGCTGATTTTAATTGAATCCGACCTGGGCACGGCCCTGCTGTTTCCGCTGGCGCTGTACGCTATGCTGGTGGCCGCCGGAGCCAGGCTGCGTCACCTTGTGGCCATAGCGCTGATCGCCTTATCCGTTGCGCCCGGATGTTACCCTCTGCTTAAGCCGTATCAAAAGCAGCGCATTATTTCGATGTTTGTGGAAAGTAAGCCAACTTCCGGTGAACTGCATGGCAACTTGTATCAGCAGCGACAAAGTGAAATTGCCGAAGGCAGCGGCGGGATTGCCGGCCAAGGGTTGCGCGGCGCTGCCCAGATTCGCAATGGTTTGCTGCCGGAATCTGCCAACGATTTTATTTTTGCGGTGATCGCCACGCAATGGGGCTTCCTGGGGGCGATGGGAATTCTGATTCTTTACGTGGTATTTTTCGGAGCCTGTCTGGAAATTGCCAGTTCCACCGCCGATCCCTTTGGCCGCATTGTGGTGGTGGGGCTGGGTTCGATGTTGATGATGCAAACCATGATTAACATCGCCATGACCACTGGAATTATTCCCGTGGTTGGCATTACGCTGCCATTTCTATCCTACGGAGGCAGTGCTATTGCTGCGTATATGCTGGCCACAGGGTTGATTTTGAATGTAGCCGTCCGCAATCGCCGGGCACTGTGAACCGTCGTCTCCACCGGTCGCCGGCTATAATGCAATGTCGCCGCCTTTGGTCCAACGCCGTCTGGCAGGTTGGTACACCCATGTGCTTTTGTTCGCAACGGTCTTTGCGGAAGGGGATCTGATGAAAATAGTTATTCCCGGTGGCAGCGGGCAGATTGGCACTCTGTTATGCCGGGCCTTTGTGGCCGACGGCCATAACGTGGTGGTGCTTTGCCGTAACCCGCGAGCAGCGCCATGGAAAATGGTGCCATGGAATGGCCAGGTCATGGCTGAATGGGCGGCGGAATTGGACGGGGCGGATGTGGTCATCAACCTGGCGGGGCGCAGCGTGAATTGCCGGTATCATGCGGCCAACCGCGCCGCGATCATGAACTCGCGTGTGCAAAGTACGCGTGCGGTGGGACGGGCCATTGCCCAGGCCCGCCGTCCGCCGGCGATGTGGCTGCAGGCCGGAACCGCCACCATTTATGCCCACCGCTACGATGCTCCCAACGATGAAGCGACGGGCATGCTCGGTAGCAGTGAGCCTGATGTTCCCAGCCAGTGGAAGTTCAGTATTGACGTGGCGCAGGCGTGGGAACAGGCGGCACAGGAGGCCGGCAGCCGCGATACCCGGCTGGTGATTCTGCGTTCGGCCATGACGATGAGCCCGGATCCGGGCGGCATTTTCGATGTCATGTCCAAACTGGTGCGGCGCGGTCTGGGGGGCACCGCCGGCGATGGCCGGCAATACGTATCGTGGATTCATGAACAGGATTTTATTGCCGCGGTTTATTGGCTGATCCACCATCCGCAGATAGCCGGAGCGGTGAATGTGGCGGCCCCAAATCCCTTGCCGAACGCGGAATTCATGCGTATTTTGCGTCAGGCCTGGGGAGTACGCATAGGGCCGCCGGCCCCTGCGTGGCTGCTGGAAATCGGGGCGTTTTTCATGAGAACTGAAACCGAACTGCTGCTCAAGAGCCGCCGGGTGGTGCCGGGGCGACTGTTGCAATCCGGCTTTGCGTTTTCTTTTCCTGATTGGCCGCAGGCTGCGGAGGATTTGTGCCGGCGCTGGCGGGAAAATAAAAGGCTGGTTTGAGGAACTGCCGCCGGCACTGTTTACCGCCCGCGCCGCCGCCGATCACGCATTTTCCGTTTTTGCTCCGGCGAAAGGCGGCTTGGACGCAAGGCCGGTCCTGTGCCGCCCAGATGGCCCAAGGTCGATAAACTTTCCGGGTTCATGGTGCTCATCGCCTGGGCCATTTTCATTTTAGATCCCATGGAAAGCCCGGACATCTTTTTGGCCATGTCCCGGGCCGCGGAAAAGCCTTTCACCAGTCGTGATACATCCTCGGTTTGCAGGCCGCAGCCACGGGCAATGCGCCGCCGGCGGGAAGAATCCACAATGTCCGGGTTTTCCCGTTCCTTGCGGCTCATGCTTTGAATGATTGCCTCGGCCCGGTCCAATTCTTCTTCGGGCAACTGAATATCCTTGAGCGCTGACCCCAGCCCCGGCAACATGCCCAGAAGCTGTTTCATCGGTCCCATTTTCCGCATGGAACGCATTTGTTCTAAAAAATCGTCGAGCGTGAAAGTGGCATTGGCCAGCTTTTCCTGCATTTTTTCGGTTTGGGTCTGATCAAACTGCGACTGGGCTTTTTCCACCAGGGTTAGAATGTCGCCCATGCCCAAAATGCGCTGCGCTATGCGGTCTGGATGAAATTCCTCCAGCATCTGGAGCTTTTCGCCCACACCCAGAAATTTTATCGGCTTGCCTGTAATTGCTTTCACCGACAGCGCCGCGCCTCCACGGGTATCCGAATCAAACTTGGTGAGAATAATCCCGTCGAGTTCCAGCTTCTGATTAAACGCCCGGGCTGAATTCACTGCATCCTGGCCCACCATGGCATCCACCACCAGGAATATCTGATGGGGCCTGGTGGTGCCGGCAATGTCCGAAAGCTGCTGCATGAGCGCATCGTCAATGTGCAGCCGGCCCGCGGTGTCCAGAATCACCACATCGCGACCATTTTGCCGGGCATGGGCGACGGCATTGCGGCATATCGGTATCGGATCCGCCTGGCCATCCTGCTTGTACACCGGCACATCCACCTGCTGGCCCAGCGTAACAAGCTGATCGATGGCCGCGGGTCGCTGCGTATCTGCGGCTACCAGCAGCGGGTTTTTACCTTTGCTTTTCAGATACAGGGCGAGCTTGCCGCAGGTGGTGGTTTTGCCGGACCCCTGCAGACCGCACATCATGATGATGGTGGGGGGCGGATCCACGAAAAATATGCTCGAATCCACAGGCCCCATCAGGGCTACCAGTTCATCAAACACAATTTTGACGATCTGCTGGCCGGGTTCCAGTGAAGCTAGAACCTGTGTGCCGGTGGCTTTTTCCATGACCCGCTGGGTGAAGTCTTCCACCACCTGATAATGTACATCGGCTTCCAGCAGGGCGCTGCGAACTTCTTCCATGGCCTGGCGCACGTTGGCGGGGGTGATGCGTCCACGCCCGGAAAGGTTGCGGACCATGAGAGTGAATTTTTCCGAAAGAGAATCAAACATGCTTTATATCAACCTGTATTATCCGGGAAAACGATGATACGTCCGGCTTTTGGGCACTGCATGGCCACGGCCACGGTGCAAAATCAGCCCTGTACAATGGGAAGTTTAACTTCGCCGGATTCCATTTTGCCGGCGGCAATTTTGGCGTAGCCGGAGCCTAATTCGCCCAGCGGATCCGGCGGGATGATATCGACGAGCTTTTCGCCCAGCCGGGCTTCGCCGCGCTGCACCTTTTCCTGAAATTTGCGGCACTGTTCCAGCAGGGCATCGAGAATCTGTTCTTCCGGCACATTGGCCACTTTTTCACCCTGTACGTAGATGATGCCGCGCTTGTCGCCGGCGAAAATGGCCACGTCCGCCCCTTCACATTCGCCGGGACCATTGACTACACAGCCCATCACGGCCACCTTGATCGGCAGCGTGATCTGCTCTTTGAGTTTGCGGTTGACGTCCTGTACGAGTGTGAACAGGTCCACCTGGATGCGTCCGCAGGTGGGGCAGGCAATAAGCTCCGCTCCTTTGCGGGTGCGCAGCCCCAGCACGTATAACAATTCCAGCCCGTCCTGCACCTCGTAAATCGGATCATTGGCATAGCTGATACGGATGGTATCGCCGATGCCGTTGGCTAAAAGCGTGCCCAGGGGCACCACACTGCGGATGCTGCCGGTTTCCTTGGGGCCGGCATGGGTAACGCCCAGGTGCAGGGGGTGGTCAAACCGTCGGGAAATTTCCGTATACGCATCAATCACCAGCAGCGGATCAATCGATTTGGCGGAAATCACAATATCGTAAAAATGCCGCTCGTAGAAGATATCCAGATATTCTTCCAGCTTGGTAATCATAATCGCCAGCAGGTGGCCGTGCCGGCTGTCGCTGAAAACCGCTCCGAGTTCCTTCATCCGTTTTTGTTTGTCCCGGCGTTCCACGATGGAACCTTCATTCACCCCGACGCGGATGGGAATATGGCGTTCCCGGCACGCATCAATCACCGCCTCCACCTGTTTGCGATCATTGATATTGCCGGGATTCAGCCGGATTTTATGCACGCCCGCCTCCACCGCCTCCAGTGCCCGCTGAAAATGAAAGTGTACATCCGCCACAATCGGCACGGAAACCTGACCGAGTATTTCTTTCAGGGCCAGGGTATCTTTCTTTTCCGGAACCGCCACACGCACGATATCCGCACCGGCGGCGGCCAGCTTGTTGATTTCCCGCACGCAAGCGTCAATATCGTGGGTATAACCGCTGGTCATCGACTGCACTGCCACGGGGGCATCGCCACCGATAAGAACCTCACCTACCTTTACCTGTCTGGTTTTTCGCCGGGAAATCATCCAAAAGCTCCTGTTAAGGCTGTTCCGTTGCGTTTCACGCAACAAGGTATTGTATCCCCGGACGCAATCATGCTGCAACCGGAGTTCCACACTCGCAATTACTCTGAAATAAATGCAGATTTTGCTGCGAAAGCCTTCGCGGCTGTCGGCAGGGTAAATACCGTAACATGCGTTGTTATGGAAGCGGCAACCAAGCCGTCGGCCAAAGGGGCCAACCTGAAATACGAAGTTGTCCCTGACCGGCCATGAAGGGATTAATCGCTTGTCGCATTGCACAGCCGCACATCGTTGTGGTGCGGCCAGACGATATCGGGCATCAGTTTTTTCACGGACCCCTCAATTGGGTATAGGTAACTCTTAAGCACTTTGGGATGGATGTCCTGCGGCTGTATCCATTCGGATGGTTTGGCCAGATATCTGACCTTCCGGGAACGATCATGGAGCGGTGCATAATGCTTCCATATGTAATCATAGCGATTGGTCTGCTTCAAAGTTGTATTTCGTGTGTCGTGGCTGTGAACCGCAATATGGTCATACGCCAGCAGAGCATCAATTGCATGAAGGGCAGTATAAAAGGCGATTGTTACCAGCCAGTCGGGGTAAACCGTGGGAACGTGGTCCAGTAGGGAGCGGTTATGCTTCCACTGGGTCATGTGCGATTGGTTGTTCGCCATAGATCACAAAAACAACATTCGGGTTAAAGAAGCGGTCCATTTCAGTAAATGGAATTTGTCCTGCTTCCACCAGGCCGACATTCTTGAAGTTGCGACTCAAGTATCTGTCCAAATCGGTCAGCCATTCCGCCAAATCAAAGTCGAATCCCGTGGATTTTGGAATAAAATGCAACACCAGCCTGGCGCGGCGGGGTTCGCAAAGGCAACTCCTGATATGCTCGCTCTTTTTAGCGCACTGGTCCCTGATATATACGAGCATCAGGTCGAGTTCCTTCATCCATAACTCGATACTTATGTTGAGCTGACATGCTTCAATAAGTTGGCGGCCAGTGCGGACGAATATATCGTTATCGGACAGGTGAAAAACATAATTGCGGTCACCGTCATGTGATTCATGCACATGTATAACCGATTCTTGCGAGGATTTGGCGGTCATAATGGTGAGTCCTGTCAAGCCGTGCCAATAACAAGCATTGCCAATTATCTTTAATGCTACCGCTTGCAACCAAAGTCAACGTTACCATTGCCGTACCCGCCGGGTGCGTGGCACGTTATGCGGCCCGGCGTGGAGCGCAGCGGCGAAGCATGTAATCGTCCCAGCGGCCATCTTGGCTCAGGCGTAGAGCACGCAGCGCCAACATGGCCTCCGCGCCCCGGCGGTTCCAGAACTGCTCCGTTCCCTTGACCCGCTTGTTGAAGAGCTTGACGCCGGATTCGGTTACATCGGAACCGATCGGCCAGCCTCTGCTGCGATAACGCGGGTAATCCATCTTTTTCTGATGGTTCTTGAAGTATTGGAGGTTTACTGCCAGCACCTGCCTGCGGGTAGGCAGGCCCGCCGAGGATGATTCTCTGGATCGCTGGTCTTGACCGGCCCCACACGCGCCACCACGCCTGCACCATGCCCCCAAGGTAGCACAGGCATTCCTGCCTGTGATATTAACCATCCCAGCGCTGCGGCGCACACCCGATCACGGTCTGCGAAGGCCTGCCCCGGCAGCGCCGGGAGATTTCGACATCCACGCCGCGATCCCGATGGCTAAATGTTATGAAAGGCAACCGGGATAAACTCCGGACGCAGAGGTACGCAGGGCGGTGGCGGCAACGGTGACGGGCAAGATGGCCAAGGTTTTGTGGTTGGCCATCTTGGACAGATTGAAAAATAAGCGGTTTTGTTGGGGTTTTGAGGTAAGGTGGCCAAGATGGCCAAGATGGCCAGACATTTTTAATTTTTCGGGTTAGAGGTCGGTTTTGTGCTGGTTGCAGGCGCAGCATGGGCATGGGTCGAATTCCTTATTTTGGTGTGGTGCATGGCCTGTGGCTTCGACGGGGCTACGCGGCCTGCACGCCGCGAGAATCCCGATGGCTTGCTCCGTGCCGCGGAGGCCTGTCCCGGCCGCGCCGGGAGATTTTTCACCACAGAGGACATCCCGATGGCTAAATGTTATTAAAGGCAACCGGGATAAACTCCGGACACAAGGGGCGGGCCTCACGCAGAGACATCCCGGTGGCCAAAGTGTTGTTCAATGATACCGGGATAAACTCCGGACGCAGAGGTACGCAGGGCGGTGGCGACGGTAATGGGCAAGATGGCCAAGGTTTTGTGGTTGGCCATCTTGGATAAGTTGAAAAATTGGCGATTTTGTTGGGGTTTTGAGGTAAGGTGGCCAAGATGGCCAAACATTTTTAATTTTCCGGGTTAAGGGTCAGTTTTGTGCTGATTGCAGGCGCAGCATGGGCATGGGTCGAATTCCTTATTTGGGTGTGGTGCATGGCCTGTGGCTTCGACGGGGCCACGCGGCCTGCACGTATTTACTTGTCAATGATCGCGGGCGGTTTGGGGGCCTGCGGTCGGGCGGAACGAGGCTTTGCGGCACAAGGCGGCGTAGCCAATAACTGGGGGTTCCGCTGGATAGTGGTAGGAGAGGTATGGTTGGGGGTAACGCGGCGCGGCTGCGCCGCGGGTTGCCCGTTGTGGGTTGTCGGTTGCAGGATCGGGGCGAATGATTAACCACGAAAGACTCTAAAAACACCAAAGACGGATGACGCTGTGAAAAAACGTTTTCAACACGAAGAACGAAGATCGCGGATTTTGAACAGAAG
>JAJZNX010000050.1 GCA_021852275.1 Planctomycetota bacterium
CGCACCGCCAAGTCAAAAGCCTTGCGTGGAAGAAGTTCCACGAGTTCAGCAAATACCGTTCGCCCCTGATTCATGAACAACTCCTTGCGATAAAGTCAAGTAAAAATTGACCGCAAAGTTGCGCGATTGCGCGAATCAGCCGGTGAAAATCAAATCGTGTACCACCTCACATTAGCACAAAACCCGTATAATATAAGCATGAAACCAAGATTGCTATGATCTTTAACCGGACAGTAGTGATCGTGACTGATAACTGCTGTGTCAACGTATCCGGTGACCAGTATCCAATTTTTCTTTTCCTCCGTAACCATTTTTCTTCCGCCGCCTGGGCGGTAGGGGTGGTCGTGAGAGCACCCCCTGTTTCAGTTGTTGTTTTAGTTGTTTTTCTAAAGGACATCTAAAGGACATTTTCGGTTTTTCTGCCTCCACCCCACCTGCGGACGGCGTGAGCCGCCGAGGCGAGCGTGAGCGAGCCGAAGGCCTCTCTCCCGTGAGGGAGAGAGGGACGCTTTCTGACAAGACGCCACGCTCGAAAAACGCTAAAAAGGGTTGAAAAACAAGGACGAAATGAAAATAGTACCCTTCCCCCCAGGGGGAAGGGTGAGGGGAAGGGTTAAATGCCTTACTTCTCAAGGACATTTTGGTGTATGATACTCCTCAGTGATGGCTGTTCGAAGCTCGACCAAAGCACTCCGTTAAAATTCATAGCCCGTCTAAAAGCCCTTGTGAAACAAGGGCTTTTACGTTTTAGCCGGTCTGCACGTTGAGGCGCTGTCCCAAAACTGTCCCAATGCGATGCTGGCGGTCATCCAATCCAAATTCAACAAATTCACGATTTTATGGTGTATTTTGTGTTCCGAAAGGCCAAAGGCCGCCCGTCGATCCACCTTATTTTGTGCCAACATTTACATATTTTCTAAAAATGTCGAAAGATCGATTGATGATTTGCCATGGTGGCAAGTTTCTTAGGAGATACTTTTATGTTTCATAATGAAAAATCAACGTCCATAGTCCCCAGCAAGGGCACTGCAACAACCAAAATCTATAGCTTCCACGCCGCGATTGGACAAACCCGTAACCATGCAGGAAGTGCAGGACAACTGCAAAATTTGGAATCTACCCATGATTCTATCACTCAAGGAGGCGGCGGAAGTTATCAAAATCCAACCTGTCCGGTTCTGTCCGGTTCCCTTGCTGCCGGATAGCATTCCCTCTAACATGCCCTACCGAATGGCCTGGCATATAGCCCAAGCCGCGACGCAACAGTGACGCATCGATGCTTGTATAACTTTGTTTAAGGTGATTTATGGCCCATGGTTCCAATTTGTTATTTGTCTTCGCCGATCAGATGCGCGGCATGGAAATGCGTTGTGCGGGCAATCCACAAGTACATACGCCGAACATGGACCGTTTGGCGAGAGAGGGGTTACGGCTTACGAATGCCATTGCCACCACACCCGTCTGCGGCCCGAATCGAGCGGTGCTATTGACTGGAAGTTATCCTACGACCAATACCGTCCTCGCCAATGATCTGCCTTTGCCCGTGGAACTTCCAACGCTGGGTACCGTCGCCCGTGATCAAGGTTATCGCACCGGTTATATCGGTAAATGGCATCTGGACGGCATGCCGCGAAACAAATTTACTCCGCCCGGGCCGCGCCGTTTTGGCTGGGATTACTGGGCCGCGTATAACTGCTCTCACGATTATTTTCATCCCCGTTATTACAGCGATGATCCAACAGTTATTGAGCCGGGCGGATATGAGCCTGTGGTCCAGACCGATCTGGCGATCAAATTCCTAAAGCAACAAGTTGGGGCACCGCAGCCGTTCTGTCTGACATTGTCATGGGGGCCACCGCATGATCCATACGATCAGGTGCCAACAGCATACCGCGATCAATACGATCCGCACAAAATTGCATTGCGGCCCAACGTTCAGCCCGATGCGCCCAATGCGTTAGCACGGGGCTTGGACTGCCGACGTGTCACGGCCGATTACTACGGTGCCATCACTGCACTGGATCATGAACTCGGGCGGCTGCTCGACGCCCTGGATCAGTTGGGACTTGCGGAAAACACACTAGTGGTATTCACTTCCGACCATGGTGATATGCTCTGGTCGCATGGCATGATGAAAAAGCAGACCCCCTATGAAGAATCTATTCTTGTGCCGTTCATAGCGCGTTTTCCTGGTCGGCTACCCGCCGGAAAAACCAGCAAAAAGCTACTGGGAACCGTAGATATTGCACCGACGCTTGCCGGGTGGCTTGGTTGGAAGGCACCTGCGCAATGGGAGGGCCGCGACCTTTCTGCCGCGTCCGCCCATGATGATTGGGAATCCGTTTTTATCGCCAACCACTGCCGTTACGATGAAGCGGTCGTGCAGGATATTCCGGAATGGCGCGGAGTGCGTACCAGCCGTTATATCTACGCGGAAACCGTTGGCCGTCAGCCATGGTTATTCTTTGATAATATGGAGGATCCTTTTCAGATGCGGAATTTGGTGGCAGATGGCATCCACCAGTCGCTTCAGGATCGACTTCAACGGATGCTGGGCGAATGGCTCCGGCGACTTAATGATCCATTTTTATCCACCGAAAAGATGATAGCCTATTACGGCTTAAACGAAAGCTGGCGGACGCGTGAACTGGAGATGCATCCGACAAAAAACAAAATAGAAACAATTGCCGCATTGCCACAGCAGTAAGATTCTGTCGTGTCCGGAGATGGTTCTTGACAGTTGCATCATCGTCAAATCCTTATTTGGCAATCACATTGCAGTGGATCGGCGGGCTGGGATCCGCGAGCTTCTATCTACCTTTTCTCAAAGTGCGCAAGTGGTCGTGGGAAACCTATTGGCTGGTGGGTGGATTTTTCAGTTGGATCGTAGCCCCTTTGTTGTTTGCTTTCCTCCTGGTGCCGGATCTCATGAATATATTTCATCAGGTCGGTGGTAAAGCACTTTTTTGGACGTACTTTTTCGGCGTGCTATGGGGACTCGGGTCGCTGACGTTCGGACTGACTTTGCGTTATCTGGGAATCGGTTTGGGAATGGCCATTGCATTGAGCTACACCGCTGCATTCGGAACCATGATTCCGCCATGTTTCGCTGGAACCATCGGTAAACTGGTCACCCATTCGTGGGGGCTTGTGACCATTCTCGGAGTGATTGTATGCCTGGCGGGCATCGGTCTCAGTGGTGCCGCTGGATGGGCCAAGGAACGCGAATTGTCGGAAGAAAGACGGAAGGCGGTGGTGCGGGAATTTGATTTTCGAAAGGGAGTTGTGGTCGCCACCTTCTCCGGTATTATGAGCGCATGCATTAATTTCGGCTTTTCCGGGCTGAAAGGATTCAACGCGGTTCATGGACAAAACCCCCTGACGACCGCCGCAGCGACAACGCTAAAACTACATGGCCGTCTGACCGTGTGGGACGGGTTGCCGGCCCTTATTATCGTGCTGGCTGGCGGGTTCACCACCAATTTTATTTGGTGCTTGATTCTCCACCTTAAAAATCACTCCGGCCGGGAATACATCAGTGGAAGCATTGCGCGGGAAGGCGATCGTGGTGTCGCAATTTTGCAGCCGCCTGGACATTCACCTGCGCCTGACTCGCCGGTTGAATCCCGTTTCGATCAGGCCGTGGTGACCGTTAAGAGGCCAACCGGCACGGTGCCGCTGTTGAACAATTACACGTTTGCCGCCCTGGCGGGCGTGATCTGGTATCTGCAGTTTTTCTTCTATACGGCGGGGCAGAATTTTATGCCGGAAGCTCTCGCCTTTTCGGGTTGGACGCTGCACATGGCGAGCGTGATTATCTTTGCAACGCTCTGGGGAGTGGTTCGACACGAGTGGAAGGGCACAAGTAAAAAAACGCACGCAATGATCGCCGGTGGAATTGCCGCGCTGGTGATGGCGACGCTTATCGTAGGCACCGGCAACCTGATGAAAAGCCATGCCGCAGGCCATCGCATGG
>JAJZNX010000153.1 GCA_021852275.1 Planctomycetota bacterium
GAATCGGGAGACGGGAGTTTGGCAATGAAAAGTCCCGTATCGCTTAAACGCCTGGTGTGCTGGTGCAAATGGATAGCCGTGGTCGCGATTATGCTGCCGTGTGCCGCCTGCGCTTTTGAAGGGGCGGGTTATTCATCCAGCTATGGCTATCAAACCTATAGCACCCCCGGCTATCAGGAATATCAAAATTACCCCGGATACTCTTCGGTTTACGTAGCACCTGTGCCCATTATTACACCCGCACCAGAGCGCGTTTTTGGAGGCCGCTATGGCGGCGACCGTCACCTTCGGCGTGATGTGAATCGCGGTCGGCAGAGCCTGCACGAATTCTATGGGCATCAGCCGCAGCGAGGTCCCGGCGGCTACCACGGCGGTGGTGCCGGAAATGGCTTTCATGGCGGTGGTCATGGAGGTGGTTTTAATGGCGGGCACGGTGGCGGGGAACCGCCGCGAGGAAGGCCGGGACGAGGCGGACCTGACCATCAGCACTAAAAACAGGCTGATTTTTTCATAACGTCTTAAATTGCGAGGATTACCCATGAATATAAAACGCTTCCGAACCGTCGGCTGGATTGCAGGTACCGTGGCTCTGGCTGCCTTGGCTGTAATTCAGACCGGTTGCCAGACCAAACCTGCGGCCATAACTCCGGTTTCACGATCTGCGGCAGGTTCAACCGCCGATGAAATTGAGGTTCCGGTAACCGCCACGGCCAGACCCCAGGTCGGCCAGGCCTTGTTTACCAGCGATGGTGCCGCAGCGGCGGCTCTGCTATCAGCGGTAGAACAGCAGGATCACGCACGGCTGCACCAAATTTTTGGCCCGGCGATAAAAACACTCGTCTCCGGCGATAAGGTGGAAGATCATCGCCACTTTGAAGCTTTTGTGGCTCACGCCAAACAGAAGTTCTGGATAGAGCAGCAAAATGCCAACGTCGCCATTGTGCATATCGGAAAAATGAACTGGCCCTTTCCGATTCCCATTGTGCGCATGGCCAATGGCAAATGGTTTTTTGACACCGCAGCAGGGATGCAGGAAATTTTGGAACGGCGCATCGGCCGTAATGAACTCGAGGCGATCCGCGTGTGTCATGCATACGTAATTGCCCAGCGGGAATATTTTGCCGGAGTGCCCCATGCCTCCGGCATGCCCCGTTATGCCAGCCGCTTTATCAGCAAACCCGGCACCCACGACGGGCTGTATTGGCCAGTGGCCAAAGGTCAGCCGGCCAGCCCGCTGGGGCCGCTGGTGGCGCAGGCCACCGCCGCCGGTTATACGCGGGGCAAGCATAAAGGGCCGCGACCCTTTTATGGTTATTATTTTCATATTCTCAAACGGCAGGGTTCAGCGGCACCCGGTGGCGCGTTACGCTACGGCGTCAACGGCAGATTAATCGCCGGTTTTGCTTTGGTGGCATTTCCCGCCAAGTATGGATCCTCGGGCATCATGACGTTTATTGTCAATCAGGATGGGCTGGTCTATCAAAGAGACCTTGGTCCGAATAGCTCCTCGCTGGGATGGAAAATAACAACCTACAATCCCACTTCATCCTGGAGTCTGGTACGGCCATAGACAACGGCAGAACTGGCAGACGATGCAGATTTGTGGTGCGATGCCACACTACTGCGCAGTGTGCCGCATTGTCTATTGGCATGTTTCCGTTGCGCCGTGCCTAAACAGCATGGGTAAACAATCAATGGATGGTCTTAACCAGGGGAATTAGCAGGTGATATACGGCTGGAATGGGCTTGGCGACCGGACTTGTTTGTGTGGTGGGATGTTGCGTGATGGGCCAAGCGGGTACGGTAACTGATTGTGTGGTGGGGGAGGAACGCTCAATGGAACCGGTGGTCTGCCACGTAACGCCGTTGCGGCGGATTTGTACAAGCGCCTTCGTGTCAGAACCGGGTTGCACCGGCACGTCAAACGGCCCGATGATGATGGCTTGGCCTGAGGGAATTGGGCGAAACTTCTGCCAGCGTGAAAAGGCTGCATTTGCCACTTGCACACGAATGAACCCGCGCAAATGTCCGAGGCGGCCATTACGTATTACGACCATCAGACCGGCCGGCCGGCTGGTGTTTAAAAACGCGGCCAGAGCTGCCGGTGGCAAACCTTGAATGGTAGCGGTGCGTAGTGCCGCAACAAGATTAACCACGGATCCAGTGGATTCCAGGTAATAGGTATGGCGGTTGAGTGGAATCTCATGCCAGCCGGCAATCGGGCTGGTTAATGGCTGACCGTGACTGGTAGTCGCCTGCATATCATGTGCAGGATCAAGCACGATCAGGGTACCGGTGGGAAACTTGGAGCGGGTAACTGTAGCGGGTTGGGCAGATTGAACTTGCCGGACTGGCCAATATCTAAGAGCTGACCATTGCAAGTCGCGCATAGTTGCGGCTCCGAGTCCGGCCAAGACTGCAACACAGTGATGATTGCCCTGAAATGCCGCAATAAAAGGAGGCAGATATGGATGGACGATATGAAACAGTGCCGTTCCTCCGAGCAAATGCTCCGCCAGACCGAAATCATGGCGCGGGGCCGGCACGACAGTTGCCCCCTGGGCCAGAGCCAGAGCAGGTGCAATGATTCCCGGTGAACCTTGCGATTGGAGGCTGCGGGACCGTGGCGGCAAAACCCACACCGGCGTTTTGCCGGCAAGCCAGGACAGGTGCTGCCGAAAAGTTCGGCGCTGCGAGGGCAACGTCCAAACGTTGACAATGGCCAGCGGATTGCCGGCGGCCGCAGGCGATTTGCCTGAGAAGCCCAGCGCACGAAGTGCCGGGTTACCAAGCACTTTCACCTGGGGATTGATCGCCAGCGCGGTTGCAAAGCCGCGCAGGCAAAGCCGGCGGACCAGACGGAGGGCCAGAGAGTTGCTGCGACCGGCAGGTGGTGCGATGGCCATGGCAGCAATATCTGTGCCGGTGGCATGCAGCCACGGGGCCAGAAATTGCTCAAAGCGACGAGGCGTGGCCGCAGGACCAGCAGGATCATTTCTCAATTGCACAGCCAGAACCAGCACGGCACGATGTTGGGATAGAGTCTCCGCGATCCTTTTTAATTGTGCGGGACGGATCGGCTGCCGCCGTCTGCTTTCTGTGGTCGACTTTGGAGGCCAGCAAAGGTGAAAGATGTAGCGACGAATGGATGTTTGATGGATATAATCTGCAATACAACCGGGAGGATGCGGTCGGCAAAACCGCTGCGGCAAATTACGTATCCACGGGCTAAGCGGCGCAGGTATAATCAAACCGGCAGGGCGGTAAATACACGCCAAATCCGGTCCGGAATCAGCAGCAATATCGCGGTGATGGTACATGAGGCGGTAAAAGCCGACTTTATCGAAGACCACGGGAAAATGAATTGTAAATTGCTGGTTCCTGGCCACCAAGGCCGGAGCGATCGGCACGGCCAGCAGCGTGTGCCAATGTGCAAGAAGGTGGCCGGAACAAAACTGCCATCGTAATTTTCCCTGCAGCATCCGTGGACCACCCGTGGCATTGGCGATGGAAATTGTAAACATCTGGTGTCGGCGGGGATGAAAGATTCCACAGGCGTGACCATCGGCCTGGATGTGAAGGTGGAGGTGTGATTCCTTAATACCAATGATGGGAATGGCAGCGCGGCTGATAACAACAGGCAAAGACCAGGAAATAGCCGACAGCAGGAGCAAAAGATTTATGAAACTTTTCATCTGCGGTCATTCCATCCGTGGTTTAGTGGCCGGCGTATGCCTTGGGCCGATCCAGCGGGCGAGCACCCGGCGAAACAATCTCTGGTTTGGTGCATTTGGTTGATCGCCACACTTACCGGCCGCCTCCAAAATTGCCGACCAAGATGGTAACAGTGGTAACGATTTGCTTCCACCTTATAATGGACGCAAGAAGTGCCGAGCAAGGACATGGCCGCACTTCCATTGGCTTTGACAGGCGGAGTTTTATGGCCGCGATATGCCTTTATTTTCAAGTCCACCAGCCGTTTCGGCTGCGCCGCTACGGCGTGTTCGAAAGCGACACGGATTATTTTGATAATTTTCGCAATGCTTCGGTGATGGAGCTTGTGGCCCGGCGGAGTTACATGCCGACCAATCGCTTGATGTTGGACTTATTTAAACGTTATGGGAATGATTTTCGTATCAGCTTAAGTATTACGGTTACGGCTTTGGAACAGCTTGAGCGTTGGGCTCCGCAAGTGCTGGAATCCTTTCAGGCGATGGCAGACACGGGCTGCGTGGAATTTCTGGGTGAAACATCGCATTCCAGCCTGGCGTTTCTGTACTCGCCTGAGGAATTCCGCCAGCAGATTAAATTGCATCGGCAGGCGATCAAGCGATTGTTCGGTCAGACGCCCAAGGTTTTTCGCAATACCAATCTGATTTTTTCCAATGCGATTGGCAGTGTGGTACGGCAGCTTAATTTTGAAGCCGCGATCATGGAGGGGTGGGAGGGGGTGCTGGGGTCGCGGAATCTGGGCTTTCCGTATCGCCTGCAGCAATCGGATCTGAAACTGCTGCTGCGCCATTACCGTCTGAGTGAGGATATTGCGCTGCGCTTCGGTATTAAAAACTGGTCACAGTGGCCTCTGACCGCGGAAAAGTACACCCATTGGTTAAATGGCATGAATGGCCAAGGCGCGTGCTGCCTGTTGGGCATGGACTATGAAACATTTGGAGAGCGCCAGCCGGAAGAAACGGGCATCTTCAAATTTCTCGCGGCATTGCCGGGAAATGTACTGGCGTTGGGGGATGTATTCCGCACACCGTCACAATGCGTACAGGAAATTGCCACATTGAATGAAATAAGTGTGCCGCAGTTTGTTTCCTGGACCGATGATAACCGGGATATAGGCCCGTGGTTGGGCAATGCCATGCAGGCCAATGCCGTTCAGGAGCTTTATCGTCTGGAAGAATCGGTAAAAACGCGGCAAGATCAGGAATTGCTCAGTGATTGGAGGCGTTTAACCAGCAGCGACCACTTCTTTTATATGAATACCCGGCATTTTGGCGAGCCGGGAGGAAATATGTTTAACCCGTACGAATCGCCCTATGACGGATACATTAACTTTATGAGCGTGCTGGATAGTATTACCGCGCGTATTCGGAATTAGATCAAGCTAAAACTGATTGGTTATGGGCTTATCCATCCGGCCAGGACCAACGGACGGCAGTGCGGCCTTCGGTTGCGATCAGTCCATGACTGGCGTGGTTTGGCGCACGTATGGTGTAGGGTTTGCTACAACGGGCGACCAGCATTAATTGTGCAGACGCTGGCTGCACCATCGGATTTGGTGATGACAATCGATAACGCTTGATGGAGGCCCCCGTTTGGTGCGAATTGTAGGACTACATGCTGTATAAGCAGGCAGTATGTCTTGAAGTTGCCTGTAATTTATGCCAGACGAGTTGACTAAACTAACGCTTGTGCTTATTAAATAGCGGCGGTGTGCGCGAGATGTGGCGGGGATGTGCATTAAGATGGGTTACCAAGGGGGTTATACATGGAATTGCGGTATTTTTCTGGAATACGCCGGCAAATAATCGGTTGGGTGATGGTTGCGGGCGTGACGCTGACAGCCGCGCGGGTATCAGCGGCAACACCCTCGTATCCTTCAGCGGCTGGGACGGCATCTGTAGCCTCGTTTGGTCATGCGTCGTGTGTCTGGATGCTGGTAAGTACGGCGCTGGTGATGCTGATGGTGCCAGGTTTGGCCCTTTTCTATGGTGGGATGGTGCGACGGAAAAATGCACTCGCCACGATGATGCATTCGTATGTGGCCCTGGCGGTGGTAGGTCTGGTATGGGTGGTGCTAGGTTACACACTGGCGTTTGGGCACGATTACGCCGGCTTAATCGGATTTACGCCAGGGCAAATTATGCTCTGGCATGTGTTGCCTGGCAGTTCCATTAATCCATCGGGCCATGCAACCATTCCTCTGTATGTGTTTATCATGTTTGAAGGTATGTTTGCGGCAATCACCGCCGCCATTATTTCGGGTTCAATTGTGGAACGCGTGCGCTTTGGCCCTTATCTAGCGTTTCTGGTGCTGTGGACCCTGCTTATTTACTGTCCGCTGGCGCATTGGGTATGGGGTAGTGGTTGGCTGGGCACTGAGCATGGTCTGGGTGTCATGGATTTTGCCGGAGGTACAGTGGTGGAAATTGCCTCTGGAGTGAGCGGCCTGGCGATGGCGCTGTATGTTGGAAAGAGAATTGGATATCCGGACAGCGTGCTGCAACCTAATTCGCTGGTACTGACTTTCTTCGGAGCGGGCATACTCTGGTTTGGCTGGTTTGGCTTTAACGGCGGATCGGCCATTGCGATGGATCGCTCCGCGGTACTGGCCTTTACCAATACACAGATTGCGGCGGCTGCTGGGGCGATGTCGTGGCTGGTGGCGGATTGGATGAAACATGGTCGCCCAACCTCCATCAGCGTGGCCTCGGGCCTGGTTGCTGGAATGGTGGCCATTACTCCGGCGTGCGGGTTTGTTAGTCCTGCAAGTGCGTTGTTGATTGGAGCCGCGGCCGGAGTGGTCTGCTATGCGGCCGTTATTCTCAAGAACCGTTTTGGCTACGATGACTCATTGGATGCATTCGGTGTGCATGGAGTTGGCGGATTTTTGGGAATCGTCGCCACGGGTGTGCTGGCCAATCGCCTGATGGGATCGGGCAGTGGATTATTAAACGGTGATGTCCATCAGTTTTTAATTCAATGTCTGGCGGCGGTGGTTGCAGTAGGGTTTTGTCTGCTGGGCACACTGCTGCTGGCCTTTATTATTGACAAAGCCATAGGACTACGTGTAACTTCCAGTGACGAAATAGACGGCTTGGATATTGCGATTCATGCTGAGCCGGGTTGGAACCTCTCGGATGTGCCGGCTCCTGCCGTGGAACTACCGGGCAGTATTTCCGTGGACCCCGTTAATTAGAAGACACGGCACCACAGGCACTTAAGGTAGCCGCCCTCGAGATAATCGGTGGCCACCGGATGGTCCATGCCAGGTCCGGTCTGACGTAAGATTTGCACGCGGCGCTGGGCGCTGCGGGCTGCTCCGCGGATAATACTGGTGAATTCGACGGCGTCGACAAGTCCACTGCAGGAACAGGTGAGCAGCAGGCCGCCGGGACGAACCAGCGCCAATGCCAGCTTGTTGAGGTCAAAATACTTCTGGCGTCCTTCGGCAAAATCCAGTCGCGTAGGAACCAGCTTGGGTGGATCCAAAACGATGACATCGTAACTGCGGCTATTTTGCTTCATTTGCCGCAGGTAGGCGAAGGCGTCAGCTTGAACCATCTGATAAACGGCTGGAGCGATCGAATTGAGATTGGCGTTGCGGCGAGCCAGCGTCAGGGACTCTTCATCCAGATCAACGGCGGTGACATTGGCAGCCTGGCCCAATTTGGCGGCGTAAAGGCCAAAGCCGCCGGTGTAACAGCACACATCCAAAACCTGGGCATTGTTGCAAAAGTGGGTAAGAGCGAGGCGATTATCACGTTGGTCACAGAAAAACCCGGTTTTGTGGCCGCTGGTTAAATCAATTTGAAAACGCAGGGTATTTTCCATGATGATGGTGGAAAGGCGGTTGGGGGCCTCAAAATTGGCCTGCCGGCCAGCAGGACCGAAGGTGCTTTCCAACCGAAAGCCTTCCGCAATTTGAATCTTTTCATCGGCACGGATTAAAACCTCTTTCGGGTTCAATAAATTTTGCAGAATCTGGACAATGCGATGTCGCCGCAAATACATTGCCAAAGCAAAGAGTTCCACAACGGCATAATCGCCCAGACGATCAACAATAAGGCCCGGCAAGCCATCACCTTCCGCATGCACAAGGCGGTAGGCATTGGTGGCCTTTTCCAGTTGCAGGGTGTGGTGCCGCAATTCCATGGCACTTTGCAACCGCATGGGAAGAAATTCTTCATCCACGGTTTGAGTATTATGGCAAAGCATCCGGAGAGCGACTTGGGATTGGGTATTGAGCAGGCCCGTGCCAAATATTGCCCCATCGCGGTCGTACACCTGAACCAGGCTGCCGTTGGTTGCTACCGGCGCGATGCGTCCCACCATTTTACGAAAGACGGCATTGTTGTATACGGCGTTGCGAAGCTGCACCCATGGCAGCGGCCCCTGGTGTTGCAGTGCCACCATGCGCTGCAGAGCGGGCACGTGGATGGTGCCTGGCCTTGCGGCAATTTGCTCGCCGCTGGAGCCTGTCCCGCTTGGATTGGGATGAGCCGGGGCTGGGTCGGCATGGTCTGATGCCTTACGATCCACGGAATTATCGGCGGCATGGGAACTTCTATTTTTGTTCATACGGGTACCATTGCAAAGCTGGCGGCAGGCTGGTTATGTACTTACAGATTCCACTGCTGGAATGGTAAGCATGACAATGGCTGCGATAATGGCCAGCAGGGCCGCATAACCGTAAGACCATTGAGCGCCAAAGTGATACAACAACCCCATGGCAATATTGCCGACAAACAAGCCCAGGCTGCGCATAGCGGTAAGTGCACCCATGCCCCGACCTGTAGATTGACTGGGCATAAGTCGGGAAATAATGGTTGGCTCAATGGTTTCGATGACTCCAAGAGAGAGTCCCATCAGGCCGACGACGGGGTAATAAAGCAGGGGATTGGTTCCGGTGTACCAGACCAGGCCCATGCCTGCGGCCGCCAGCCCCCCGAGCAGATAACCCCACAGAGCCAGCATGCGGATGCCGCCTTTGACCTTTTTCCCGACTGACAGGCCGGTGACAGCGGAGACCCCAAAGAAGACTACGTAGGATAATATAGCCCAGGCGGCATTGTGGATGGCAGTACCATGGCGAGCCTGATCTACGGTTAAAATGGGAAAGCCGATGCTGAAAGAACTGAAGCCATAAAGAGCCGCGGAGAGCAGGAGGCGACGGTAAATCTGCTGGTTGGCGGAGCTTTGAGCATTTTGTGCGGCCGTGGCAGGAGCAGGCGCTGCCGCAGCGACTTTTGATCCAGCACGCACCAGCGTTAAAAACAGGGTGGAACAGAGCAGTGGAATAATGGTGAGGAGAAAAATATGGGTGAATTTTACGCCGGCAATGACCAGCAGCATGGTGCCCAGCGCCGCCAAAAAACCTCCACCGATGTCCAGCGCGTGGAGAAAGCCAAAGGCCTGGCCGCGGTGTTCTTTGGTTACGGCCTGGGTAAGCATGGTGCGTCTTGGAGGCGAGCGAAAATTGCGAGCCCACCAACCGCCGGAAAATAAGGCGATGGCCAGGCCGGGCAATGTTGCCAGACCGGAGAGCGAAAGCAGTGGAATAAGAATATTACCGGAGATGGCCATGCGTTTGGCACCGAAGCGGTCAGCCATGTGTCCGCCAATCAGGGCGAAGATGGCTCCCGGGCCATAACTGATGGCCGTAGCCAAGCCGAACATCCAGACGGGCTGTTTGAGGCTAAGCACCAGAAAAAGCGGAAAAATGGCCAGGACGGACTGATATCCCAGATCGGCGAAACACGCCGACAAGCTTATGAAAAGCACATCCCGGGAAAGCCAGGATTTTTTCATTGCAGGGGCTTCCAATGAATTGGCGGTATCAGACATGACCATGTACTCCTGTTCGTGGGGGCGATGAGTCTCATCGTCGGTCGGGTTGGCACAATGCGGCCACATCGCCGCAACCGGTCATTCTAGGTGGAATCGCGCAAACTGCAATGAAGGTGGAAGGCCGCAAGCAGCCAGTGGCCACGCGGCCACTTGCCGCTATTTTAGTGCTGCTGCGACAGCGGGGTGGGTAATTTTGCCATCCTGCATGTTGAGTCCGTCGGCCAGTCCGGCATCGGCGGCGGCTTTGTTCCAGCCCTGATCGGCAATCGCCTGCACGTAGGGAAATGTGGCGTTACACAGGGCAAAGGTGCTGGTACGGCCGACTGCACCGGGTATGTTGGTAACACAATAATGCAGCACCCCGTTAACTACATAGGTCGGAGATTGATGCGTTGTAGGATGGCTGGTTTCCACGCAACCGCCCTGATCTATGGCCACATCCACAATGACACTGCCGGGTTTCATACGTTTTAAGTCATCGGCCTTTATCAATCGCGGCGCACGCGCACCGGGCAGCAGGACGGCACCGATCACCAGGTCCGCATCAGGAAGAGCATCGCGTATGGTATGAGCATCGGAAAAAATGGTTTTTACATTGGCGGGCATGACTTCGCTCAGGTGACGAAGTCGATCCAGATTAACATCCATCAGAGTTACCTGGGCTCCCAGGCCCGCGGCCACGCGAGCGGCATGATGCCCGACGACTCCGGCTCCGAGCACCACTACATTGGCAGGCGCTACACCGGGAACGCCACCAAGCAGAATACCACGTCCCATCATGGGCCGTTCAAGATATTTGGCACCTTCTTGAATGGACATTTTCCCGGCGACTTCGCTCATCGGCGTCAGGCAAGGAAGCCGGCCATGGTCATCGCGAATAGTTTCGTAGGCAATGGCGTGAATTTTGGCCGCGAGGCAGGCTTTGGCCAGGGTCGGCTCGGCGGCAAAATGGAAATAAGTCATCACCATCTGCTGGGAATGCAGAAATGGAAATTCTTTTTCCTGCGGTTCTTTAACCTTGACGACCAATTCCGCAAGATTCCAGATTTGTTTAGCGGTGGGGGTTATTTCCGCTCCGGCCTGTTGATATTCAGCATCGCTAATCCCGGAGCCAATACCTGCTTGCGTTTCAATCAGCACGGTATGGCCGCGTTTGGTCAACGCTTCCGCACCTGCGGGAATGATGCTCACGCGATACTCATCACTTTTACATTCTTTAGGAACGCCAATGATCATACGTTGGTCTCCGGGAATACGAGGTCATTTATGGTGCGGCTCATGGCCGCAGCAGGGAGGAGCATTGGGGATTACATCAGGTGCCTTGCCCGCGACGGCAACAGCCAAAGCGGAGCAATCTTGCAGACGATCAGCGAGTCCGGCGGGAACAATACGGCAGAAGTGACCGCCATCGAGGGATTTTTCCGCCAGGCGTTCACGCACCAGGTTCAGCCATGGATCTCCAAGATAGGCCGCCAGACTACCGATGATGATGATTTCCAACCGCAGCAGGTCAGATAGCAACGCGCAAATATCACCCACGGCTTGGGCGTTGATGCGCAACACCTGCACGGCGTCGGAATCCGCGGCGGCGGCCAGTGCGGCAATTTCCGCGGGAGTGGGTGGCTGTTGGGCGAACCGATTGGGATGCAGCCAACAGGCCAAGCCCGTCAAGGCCTGCGCAGAACAGTAAGCCTCGGCACTGCCGCGCACTGCGAATGCAACCGGGCCATCCGGGCGAAGCTGAAAATGGCCGATTTCCGGAGTACGTCCACCGGCCCCTTGATAAACCCTTCCACCAAGAATAAGGCCTGCTCCAAAACCCGTACCGCATGTAAGGTAGGCGAGATAATTCATGCCGCGGCCTGCTCCCCAGAGATGTTCCGCCAGTGCGCAGGCGGCGGCATCATGTGCTACTCGAACCGGCAGGTTCAGGGCTAGCGTCAGACGTTGGCGCAAGGGGACGTTGTCCCAGCCGGGGAGGTTGGGCGGTCCTAAAACAATGCCTTGATCGGCATTGAGCGGTCCGCCGACCGCGACGCCAACAGCAGAAACAGGATAGTCCTGACGTAATTTGGCTGCCGCATTAAGAAAATCGGCGATCATGGCATCCGGGCCGCGCTGGGCCTGTGACGGCCAAGGTATGCGTGCGACGATTTGGCCATCGGGCGCGCCAACGATTGCCGCGGATTTGGTCCCACCAATATCCCAGCCGAGATAGAATTGATTGGTCATAGCCTTAGTTTATACATTGGAGACAGCAATTCGGCCAACGTGACGGATATTGCCCTTATGCCGGTGCCGGCTGTTCGCTGCAGCAGCTTTTGCATTTGGTGGCCTCGGCCGGAATGGTTTCCAAGCAGAATTTACAGGTTTTGGTGGGGGGCGCTGGTGGGGCCGGCGGTGGTGGTGGCGGAGCCTTCACCAGGAGCTTAATGATGAGGAAGCAAACCAAGCCGGTTATGACCAATGTGAGGAACTGATTGCCCAAATCGCCGATCAGCAGTTTAACCGGTTCCATAACCTGCTGATGGGTTTTGGGATCAAGGATGGGAGCAAAGGTGGTGGGATTTAATTTCGGCACATGGCCAATGGTAATGCCGGCGGTGCGCCACGACCCGTTCGGCAGGAAAAGATTAATGATGGGCATGATCAGGTCGGCGTTTACCTTACCGACAAAACCGCCGAAGGCACCGCCGATAATGACACCGATGGCGAGTGAAAGGGCATTGCCCTGAAAAAGGAATTTTTTGAATTCCTGATGAAAAGCCAGACTTTTATCGCGCAAGGACTTGGGATTAAAATTCTTTTTAGCATCGAAAGGCATATTTACCTCCACGCGTGTGTACACAGATGTCCATGAAGGTGCATTAAAACCTCGTCGGGCGATTTTTTCAAGTATCGTGCGAGCAGTCGTGTTAATCTTGGGCCAATGCTTTATTACAATTCAATTTGACCTGAAAAATATCTCCATACCGTAAAGAAAGCCAACCTCCAACGGCATCTATGGACGGACCATATGAATTCAATGCGGCCTGTGCCGAGTGGTAAATGGCTTCATAATGCGATGTTGCTGGCCCGGTGTCCCTATCCATATTCGACCCTCCAAGGTGGATATTTTAACTCTGGCTTGACTTAATCCCTTTTGCCTTTGTCCAGCCCCCGTATTTGAATCCACTTGAATGTACAGGTTTCACACCCATTAACATCATTTACAAAGTATAATATTTTTACGAGCATGCACATTGCAGAGGCGTGGACATCGCTTGGCCAGGATTCTCCCATGACAGGTTGGACGAGGTCCGGTGACGAGTCGGCGGACTATCTGTTACGGACCGGCAGGGAGAAATCAGACGCAAAATAAATCGGGTGCCACTGGCAGCAAGCGCGCTTCGCCAGAGGCTCCAAAAGCCACGCCCTCTGACCGGCGAGTTCTATATTGTGATGATAATGCAACAGCGGTAGAATCAGGCTGGTTTGTGGCATGTGCCTTGGTCCGCGAAACAAAAAGGGGAAGCTTTCATGGCGGAAAAAAAAGCAGAGGGGAAAAATGGAGCCGCATCGGTTCCTGCCAGCCATGAAGACGCTCTGGCTGCATTACAAGGCTTGAACAATCAAGATGCTGCCACACCTGCAGAACATGAGCTACCCGCGGACCAGGAAACGGCCGAAGAACCGGTCGCGGCTGAAGGCCGACCTGGCAGCGCCACTGGATTCGCTGCAATTTTAGCGCAGGATGGGGGTGGTGCGGCTGCCACCGGCAGCGGGTCTGGCTCTGTTGGTTCACCGTCGGCCAATGTCGGAAGCAACCCACCGGGGACCAAAGCTTCGTCAAGGACGCGGCAGGATTATGAAGAGTTGCCCGTGGCCAAATTGGTGGGAGAAAGAGATGACAGCACGGGAAAGGTAACCATAGCTCCAGTTGTAGCGCGTCCAAAACGTCGCTCCAAGGAAAGTTATAAGGTACTGGTGCCGATTATGACCGTGCTGGGCTTTCTGCTGCTCATGATAGGATTGTGGGCGCTGGCGGCCATTTGTGGGATGTCCGTACCGGGCATGCCGGGCCGACATCAGATGGGTTATCATAGTGCGCTGGTGAAGGTGGATTTTCTGGTGCTGGCGTTGCCAGTATCGCTGGCATTGCTGGTGATGGCGTTTATGATGCTGCGCCAACTTGATAAATCCAATGCGGCGGGGTGAAATTGTGCATGTGCGTTTTAGCTAGCCGGTTTGATGGCGAGCCGGTGCTTGATATGGGCGAAAATTTCATCCGGTTCGCTCATGCGGCCGTCGCCCACGGTTCGGCACGCCTGCCAGCCGGAGCCGGGGCCGATAATATCAATGCCCGCCTGGGCCAGCAGGCCACAGTTTCGCTGCGTGGCGGGATTTTGCCACATCATTGTATTCATCGCCGGAGCGACGATTATTTTTTTGGGGTCTGCGGCCAGCAGCAGTGAACTCACAAGATCATCGGCCAGTCCCTGGGCCATTTTGGCGAGCATATTGGCGGTGGCTGGTGCGACCAGGATCAGATCGCTTTCCTGTGCAAGCTGAATATGCGGCGGTTGGCTGGGGTCGGGGTTTTGCCAAAGATTCAGATAGACCGGACGTGCGGTGAGCGTTTCAAAGGTAAGGGGGCCGACGAAATGAGTGGCGGCGGAGGTCATGGCAACATGCACGGAAAAATTCTCCTGCACGAGGTGACTGACCACATGACAGATTTTATATGCGGCAATTCCGCCACATACGCATACCAAAACGGTGCCGTTGGAGTTTGGGACTTTTACCATGGCATTCACCCGCAGGCGTTACTTGCGGCCCAGCGCCTTTTCCGGTGGCGTGATGCCGGTTTCTTCCAGGTTGATGGAGATTTTGCCCTGCATGATCTCATCAATAATCACTTCCAGGTCCGAGCGGCCACGGCGCTCTACCAGCGGCCTGGCACCTTGGATGAGTTCCTTCCAGCGGTGCTGGATCAACGCACAGAGCTTAAAGCGGCCGCCCAGTCGCTGCACAATGTCATCGCTTTTGATGGCTTCGATCATGAATCAAAACTCCTTTTATTTTTAATAAATTCCTCGGCCGGCAGCCGAAGCTGGACTTTTACTTTCAACCGGATTTCGGTTTTGCACCCTGAACAAATTCCTTAATCCGTTCGATGGTGGTTTCCACAACCTGATTGACCACCTCCAACGAGTAGGCCCCGGAATTTCTGGCCGCGGAGATTTCCATTTGGGCCTGGGCCAGGCGGGTGGTGATGGTAGCGGGATCATCGCGTCCGCGGTTGGTAAGCCTTTGCGCCAGCGATTCTTCACTGGGGGGCAAAATCAAGATGCCTACCGCATGAGGAAACATCACTTTAATCTGTTGACCGCCCTGAACATCAATTTCCAGCAGCACCTTTTTTCCGGCATTCAGGCTCTCAATCACCGGGGCTTTGAGAGTGCCATACCAGTGGCCAAACACTTGAGCATACTCTAAAAAATCGCCTTTGTCAATGTGTCTTTCAAAATCATTCGTATTGACGAATAGATATCGCTTGCCCCACTGGTCTTGTGGTTTGCCCATGCGCGTGGTGGCGGAAAGGGCGAATTCCGCCGGCAATTGTGCTGCCAACGCCCGGCAGATGGTGGATTTGCCCACACCGGATGGGCCGGAAATAAAAAGGAGTAAGCCTTTTTGGTCGGGGGGTAGTCGATATGATTCCGTCATGAACGAAGCTCTGAATTCTTTTATTCCACGTACGCAGCCGCGGCTGAAGGGAATTTTACGGGACGAAGCGACCCAGTGCCAACGCATGTACTTTATAAGCTTGGAGCAGGCTGCCAAGCAGCACAAAAGGCGTAGGTTCGCCGATTACACGCGGCTGCATTGGCGTGGTGCAGGGCTGGCGTTGGACAGGCGAATTATTCCACATTTTGTACCTGTTCCTTGATGCGGTCGATGGCACCTTTAATATCAACAATGGAACGGACAATGGCGCCGTCACCGGCCTTGCTGCCAATGGTATTGGCTTCGCGCAGCATCTCCTGGGCGATAAAATCGAGCTTGCGGCCGGCCTGGGATTCGTTACGGCAGGTATCACTAAATTGGTGCAGGTGGCCGGCCATGCGGGTTAATTCTTCGCTGATGTCACAGCGGTCCGTAAACAGCACCACCTCGCGCAGCAGGTCGTTATCCTGGAGAGATAACTTTGCTTCGGCGACCATTTGCATAACTCGCGTGCGTAATTTTTCGTGGTATTGCCGGGCCACCTGCGGAGCCTGGGTGCGGACGCTTTCCAGGGCGGTTTCAATGCGATGGAGATGGACTTGAAGATCGGCCCACAAGGCCTGGCCTTCGCGCTGGCGCATCTGCAGCAATAGATTCAGAGCGGTATCAAAGGTTTCCAGCACAAGGTCTCTGGCTTGTTGGGTCTGGGCCTCATTTTGCGGAGCAAGCTGGCAGACTCCGGGCAAGGTTAAAAGCAGGGTTAGATCGATGCGGGCAATAGACTGGCTGGCCGGAGGCAGCAGGCGCTGCAGGGAAAGCATGTTTTGGAGGTAGGATTCAGCGGCGCGCAAGTTCACCGGCGCAGCGCCAAGTGTGGCGGGAGTGCGCAGCACGACGGTAACATTAACGGAACCGCGGCCGAGCTTGGTACGCAATTGCTTTTCGATATCCACTTCGATATCGGCTACTTCGTCGGGAATGCGCACGGCAGTTTTTAAGAAGCGATTGTTGACACTGCGTATTTCAACATGGCAGAAAAAATCACCGCGTTCAACATTTGCGGATCCGTAACCGGTCATGCTAAGAATCATGAGGACTCCAGGAAAGCCGTGATCAGGGCTGCTTGGCCGGCGTGGTAGTCTTGGTTGAGTTGGGCGCGGGCGGAGCCGGCGGCGTGGTTACTTGCGGCTGAGCTGGCTTGCGCGTTGGGGTAGCGGTATGAATGGGGGCAGCGGCAGTGGGTGTGGCTGCGGTGCCAGGCTGGGCCTGAGAGGTCTTGGGCGTGGTGGTTGCCGCAGGCAACTTTTTCGCGGGTGCTGTGGTGGTGGCCGCTATGATGTGGGGTTGCACCTGCCAGTTCAGGATAATGGCCAGCACCAAAAATAAAACAAAAAAAACCACGGTGATACTGGTGAAAACATCGCCGGTCTTGGTTCCAAATGCAGACCCACCGCCTCCCGCGCCAAAAGCTCCGACCAAACCGCCACCACGGCCGCGCTGAAGCAGCACAATAATAATCAGCAAAATGCTAATCATGGCGAAAATGAAGGATAAAAATGTGGTCATGGTCAAAAGCCTTCCATTTTATTGCGGTTATGCGGCGTTGCGGGCAGGTCCGACGTCCTGGTTTTACGCAGATGTTTTCACTCCGGCTGCGGCCCGGACCATCCCGAGAAATTCTTCTACAATTAAACTGGCTCCGCCTACGAGCAGACCGTCTATATCCGGCTGGGCAAGGAGTTCAGCGGCATTGGCTTTTTTGGCCGAGCCGCCGTATTGAATTTGGATCTTATCCGCCAGTGTGGTGCCAAAGAGCCGGCGCAGTTGGCCTCGGATAAAAGCATGAACTTCCTGGGCCTGCGTGGGTGTGGCGGTCAGGCCGGTGCCGATGGCCCAAACGGGTTCATAAGCAATGACCAGACGTCCGGCAGCGATGGCTTCGCCTGATACCTGGGCGAGGTCATTATTTAATTGCTCGCCGACAACGTCCTGGGTGCGGCTCGTTTTACGTTGATCGAGTGTTTCGCCCACGCACAGGATGGCGGTAAGCCCTTCAGTAATAACTGCCCGCAATTTTTTATTGAGCAGTGGATCGGCTTCACCCAGAATGTGGCGGCGTTCGCTGTGGCCCACCAAAACATATTTCACCCCAACTTCTTTGAGCATCTCCGTACTGACTTCGCCGGTAAAAGCACCGGGTTTCTCAAAATAGACATCCTGGGCACCCAAGGCCATGGGGGTGTCCTGAATGATCTGGTGTACCGCCGGTAAATGCACAAAGGCCGGGATGAGGGCCACCTGGGCGGAAGTGTCTGCGGGAAAGTTTTTTTTCAGGCCAGTTGCCAGGTCCACACTTTTAGCCAACGTCAGGTTCATTTTCCAGTTGCCGGCAATGAGTAATTTTCGCATAAAATTTCACCTTTTAATCAGCATAATTCGGACCCGTCAGAGGCCGCCCGGTGAGCGACCTGTGCTCGGCCATCACGGCTTGCCGGCAGGGACTCCGGACTGTTGTCTTTGGTCGGTTGCGGCTTTGGGCGCGGCAAAATTTCGGCCCAGTACTTTAGCCACCTGCGACAATTCATCCATCATCCGGGCAAAACCGATTGGGAGCAATGCCTGCGGACCATCACATAAAGCCTTGCTGGGGCAATCATGCACTTCCACCATTACACCATCTGCACCTGCAGCGATGGCAGCGCGGGCCAAAGCCGGTACAAATTCCCGCACGCCGCTGGCATGACTGGGATCCACAATAACGGGCAGGTGGCTTGCCGCCTTGACCACCGGCACCGCGGAGATATCGAGCGTATAGCGTAAAGCGGTTTCAAAGGTTTTGATGCCGCGTTCACAGAGAATCACCTGCCGATTGCCCTGGCTTAAAACATATTCCGCACTCATCAGCCATTCTTGGATGGATGCAGCCATGCCGCGTTTAAGGACGACCGGCTTGCGGGTTTTTCCAACTTCAAACAGCAGATTGAAATTCTGCATATTTCTGGCCCCGATCTGAAAAATATCGGTGTATTTTTCAATGACCGAGACATGGCGGGTATCCATGACTTCGGTGATGACGGGCATGTTATTTTCGCGGCCGGCTTCGCGCAGCCACTTCAAAGCTTCTTCACCATGCCCCTGAAAGCTGTACGGGCTGGTGCGCGGCTTGTATGCTCCGCCGCGCAGCACCGTGGCTCCGGCTTGGCGTATGTCGCGGGCAATATCATGCACCATCTTTTCGTTTTCACAGGCGCATGGGCCGGCGATGGCCAGGCAACTGCCTCCGCCGATCTGCAAAGATCGGCCATCGGGGCAGGGAATGTGGAAGACGGAATCGTCCGCATGAAATTCGCGGCTGGCGAGTTTGTACGGTTTCATTATGGGCAAAACCTGCTCCACCCCGTTTAGCGAAAGCAGATGTTCTTTGTCAATTTTAGCTTCTTCGCCAACCACGCCGATGATGGTGCGGTATTCACCGCGCGAAAGATGGGCGTGCAGGCCAATGGCTTCAATCTGACCGACAATTTCTTTAATAAGTGCGTCGTCCGCCGCAGGTTTTAAGATCACAATCATGCAACTTTATTCCGAAGTCAACGCCAAAAACACCATAGCCCAATAATTATCCAGAGAAATCCAAAAAAATCCAGCAATCATTCCAGTAACCGCGCCGCTGGGGCCTGTGACAGTTTATGCTGCCTTTTTTCTGGTCTTGGCGAGGATGTAAGCCGGGCGGTTGGCCCACAGGCGTTCCCAACGAGCATCCTGACTTTTCCACGCTGCCCGTAAGGCCAAAATAGCCTCTGCGCC
>JAJZNX010000087.1 GCA_021852275.1 Planctomycetota bacterium
GGAATCCGGTACATCTCCATGGACCAAATCCGTTATGGTTACCACCTTGGCCGCCGGGCAAAAATCACCGGTGGTTTTCGGGTTCCTGCAGAAGGCCCGGGTCGTACTGGCTGTCAATGTTGGCGGCTCTGCGCACGGTGAGTTTTTGGCGGATAAGGACTGTCTGAACCGTTCCGGCCAAACCAAAACCGGGCCGGTGAAGATGTACCGGATTCCGGCCGGGGTGCCGGAAAAGATATTTCAGAGCAATCGCTTCGGCAATTTTACGTATCGCCTGCCGGGCCTCGAGCCGCGTGGAAAATATTTCGTTGAGTTATTCTTTGCGGAAAATTATTGGAAAATGCCGGGCCGACGGTTGTTTGCCGTGTTCATCAACGACCGGCAGGTGCTTAATGACTTTGACATTTATACCGCGGCTGGTGGAACAAACCGCGCCATTGAGCGTGTTTTTGCCGCCCGTGCTGATGCGGATGGCAATCTGGTGTTGCGCTTTGCCAGCCAGCGAGATAATGCTCTGCTTGACGGCATCCGTATTGTACAGGCACGATAGCATCGATATCCGGGAGTTCCTTTATGGCTGGGAAAAAAAGTCTGCCTCTTCTGGGCCAACCGCCCAATTTCAATAGCGGAGAGGAATCATACCAGCACATCGCCGAAGATTTACTGCAACTGGACGTAGGTGCCGTGCGCTTTAGCGCTCATGATAGAACGTTGTGGGCGACCGATGCATCGGCTTATCAGGTGCAGCCCATCGGGGTGGTCATGCCAAATACCCCCGAGCAGGCCCGGCGTGCGCTGGCGTATTGCGCTGTGCATCGGCTACCGGTGCTGCCGCGTGGCGGTGGAACCAGTCTGGCGGGCCAATGTACTAATCATGCGGTGGTGATAGACTTTTCGGCCGGTTGTCGACGGCTGCTGGCGGTGGATCCCAGCGGCGAGACTTGTACGGTGGAACCCGGCTTGACCATTGAGGAGCTTAATGCTGATTTAGCTGGCCGCGGCCTGCCACGATTTTTTGCTCCCGATCCGGCCACTATCGCCCAGGCGGCCATTGGCGGTTGCATCGGTAATAATGCCGCCGGGGCCAGGTCCATCCGCTATGGCCGTACCAGTGAGAATCTGGCGGGAGTAGAAGTGCTGCTTAGTTCCGGGGAAAGATTCTGGCTGCAGGCTGGTGCAGGTCGGATGGATCCCACGGCATTGCGCCTGGCTCAGCAGGTAGCCGTGGTGGTGGAAAAAAATGCCGCAGACATACGCGCACGATTTCCGCGTCTGGTGCGGCGCAATGCCGGCTACGCTCTGGATGGGGTGCTGCGCCAACTCGATAACAATATTCCCATACCTGATCTGGACCTCTCCGGGCTGATCTGTGGCAGCGAGGGAAGCCTGGCCATGGTGGTGGCGGCCCGGCTGAAGCTGCATCCGCGTCCGGTGGCCAGCGGTCTGGCCATCGTGGCCTTTGAAACGCTCACGGCGGCCATTGATGCCGTGGAACCGATTTTAGCCACCGCGCCATCTGCGGTGGAATTGCTGGATGATGTGGTACTGCAGGCGGCCAGGCAAAACACGCTGTGCCGCGGCTATGTGGAAATGTTGCCCCAGTGGTCCGGGAGATTGCCACTGGCGGTGTTGTACGTGGAATATCAGTCGGCCCAGGGAGCGAATGAAGTTGCCAACTCCTTGGCCCGGCTGCAGAACCTGCTGCCCAGCCAGCCGGTGAAGATATTCACCGGCGGACCGGCAATGGCGGAGGCATGGACGCTGCGGAAATCCAGCGAGGCTCTGCTGCATGGTGTATCCGGTTATCGCAAGCCGGTAACATTTGTGGAAGACAATGCGGTTCCCGTGTCCGAATTGCCCCGGTTTGTGCGCGAATTCAACCGTATTGTACAAAGTCATGGTACTACGGCTGCGTTCTATGCCCATGCGTCGGTGGGGGTGCTGCACGTGCGGCCGCTGCTGGATCTGCATGAAGCGACGGATCGTCAGGCCATGCGCGACATAGCCGTAGAAATCGCTGATTTGGCCCGGACCTGTGGCGGCGTGATGTCCGGTGAGCATGGCGACGGCCGGGTGCGCGGGCCTCTGCTGGAACGATTCTACGGCGAAGAATTAATGGCGGCGTTTCGGCAGATCAAAGAAATCTTTGATCCCGTGGGCATTCTCAACCCGGGTATGATTGTCAATGCTGGCTCGCTGGCCACCTTGACGGAAAATCTGCGAATTGGAGCGGTCAGACCGCAGGTTCCTGCGACCTCCAAGGCAGTCGATACGCTGGAAACGTATTTTGATTATCACTCGCAGGAGGGTTTTCGCGGGGCAGTGGAAATGTGCAATGGGTCCGGGTTTTGCCGGAAGATTTCGGGTGGTTCGATGTGCCCATCCTATCGCGCCACACTGGACGAAAGGCATTCACCCCGTGGTCGGGCCAATGCCTTGCGCGCGGCTTTTTTAACGAATGGCGGATCGCCGCGGCTGGGCGATGCGCAGACCCTGGCTACGCTGGATTTGTGTCTATCCTGCAAGGCCTGTAAGAGCGAATGTCCAAGCAGTGTAGATGTGGCCCGGCTCAAGGCGGAATACTTGGCCCAGTCCTACCGGCACTGGCATCACGTGCCGCTGGCAGCGCGTCTTTTTGGAAACATTGACCGGCTGAATCGCTGGGGTTCCAGGTTTCATCAGCAGGCTAATGCCCTGCTTCGATGGGGGCCGGCGCAGAATATCATCGCCCGAATACTAAAACTGTCTCCACGACGGCGATTGCCGGAATTCTCGCCGTCTATTTTTCTTGAGCTTGCGGCAATGTCTGATGGCGCGCAGGCTCGCCTGCAAGTGGTGGATGCTGCCGCAGGCAGAGCACAAAGTGTCGATCAGATACAGTTTCGCAACCCGCCCCAGACACGGCCGCGTGTGATCGTCTTTGCAGATTGTTTCACCGCGTTCAACGAACCGCAGCCCGGCCTGGCCCTGGTGCGCCTGCTGGAGAGGCTGGGTTATGAGGTGCTGGTACCGGATGTGGGCTGCTGTGGTCGAGCCTTGATGTCCACGGGGCTGCTGGCCCAGGCGAAAAGCACCATCGAAAAAACCCGCGGTGCTTTAGTCCAGGTCATGTTTTCGCAGGGTACGGCATCTCCTGCAGAAGTACGGGCGATTTTATTTTTGGAGCCTTCTTGTCTAAGTGCGGTGCAAGACGACTGGCCCAACCTGAAGCTCTCCGGCGATCCCAAATTAACCCGGGCCGTGGCGGACAAAGCCATGGCCGCAGAAGATTTTCTGGATAAATTCTGGGATCAACACCCCCGCCCGATTCGGGTGCCGGAAACGTCAACCTTGCCGTCGGTGGTGTACCATGGGCACTGTCACCAGAAGGCGCTTGGAGGGTCTGCCAGCGGCACTGCTGTGCTGCGGCGCGTGCTGCGGGAGAAACTGACCGTGCTGGATTCCGGATGTTGCGGCATGGCCGGCAGTTTCGGTTATACCCAGGCCCATTACGACTTATCGATGAAAATTGGAGAATTGTCACTGTTTGGCCCGGTGCGCGCGGCTGTTCCGGACGCGGTCATTGTGGCCCCCGGGACATCGTGTCGGCATCAGATTTTAGATGGTACCGGCCGCACCGCAGAGCATCCGCTGGTATTGCTGGAGCGGCTGCTGGTGTGAACTACTGCCGCCAGAGCGGATCGTCACGGTCAATGGGGCGAATAGTGCGGAAGGCGGCATCACTCAAAATGGGCCAATTCAAGCTGTGCACCGAGGAAGTTTCCATGATACCTTCGGCACGTACCTGCCTGCGCCCTAAAATGCGAAGTTCTGCCGAACAGGTGGCCCGGACGCTGTATGGAGTGTTTTCCATCAGATTTCGCAGCGTGACCACTAATTCCGCCGAATTCCCGTGGGTATCGCTGCCGTGCATGATCAGCATAGTGGGATACCGCACCAGCGATGGAGAAATCCGGCTTTGGCGCACTTCCGTTTTTGGATTCATGATGACGATTGGCTCGGCAGTGGACTGAAAAAATATCAGGGAATTAGTGGTGGCGGGCAGGTTTTCCGCAGTCAGCACATGGTTCCACACGATAGAATAGTCATTTCCCAACGCCCGTCCACGTGTGATGCGCTTGATGTCACGGGCAATGCCCGAACCGCCGAAATTATGATCATGGTAGCCGATGGCATTAATCGGAATATCAAAGATGGTTACGCCGTTGCGTTGATCCACATGCTGTACGCGGCCGGTGACCTTGGCGTGCGGCGTACTGATCACCCACATATGATGTGCTCCATCGGCCCCATCCGGACGAAACGGGCCGATATGTTCCACCCCCTTAAAAGTGGGGCTGAAATTAAAATCAACGAGAATGCAATGATCCCGGCGGTGTTGCACCCCGCCCGCGGTACGATGGGTGGGATAACCGCGGGCCACAATGCCCAGTGAATTATCGTGCCGCAAGGTTACGCGATTCGGTCCCACCTGAAGTTCCGGCGAATCAGTTGAGCCACGGAATGAATCCGGCGGATACATGTTGACGAAGCGTGCCACACAGCGGCCACCCTGATAGGCCGATACATACGCCGCCGGATAATGTGATGCCAGCACCTCTTCGCGAATAGCGGAAAGATCATGGGCTCTCATACGCCGATGGTACCGTCGAACTTCCGCCAGATACCGCGGATGAAAGCAAAAACCATCGAACAGGCAGATGACCGCACCATTGCCAGCGGCATCCACAGCGTCAAAATACCACCATTCGTACGAGCCTGGGGTGCGCTGCTGTCGTGATGCGTCGGCCGCCCACAGTCGCAGGTGTTCCGGGCTGGCTAAACCGGCAATCCCGGCGCGCGAAGATCCTGCTCCTGAGGTAATTCCTGAATCATCCGGAGCCGCTGGCGAAGATCCACAGTAATCCATGGGTTTTACAGACCCGTCCAACATATTTAGACCAGACCAAAGAGAACTACAATTTTTACGTCCCTCATGGCCACCCCTATCAAGGATCGACCAGGAAAGTGATTCTGCGGAATTATAATATCCGCCCGTCATTTATCGGCATGATTGCGGTTCTGGATTAGCTGCGTTAGGCAATCGTTAAGTAAAAAAAGCCTTTGCTATAGATACGCAGCTTCGCTTCAAGACCGCACTCATATCCAAACCGAGCGACTATTGGCAGAAAGATTCAGCCAATGCCGCCCGCATTTCATCAAACCCCCTCAGTGGTGTACTAAATTCCGACCGGCCGCTGCACCAAGTCAAGCTAATGTATTATAGGTTTATTTTTATTTAATGCAAATTATTTTACTGGCGATCATTTTAAGGTGTGTAACAATAAATCTGGCGAGCATAATCGAGACAATCCATAGGGATTCATTTGAAGATCAAGTTTTTTCCGCGACATGAGCCTATCGTCGGGCCGGCCCATGTCCGGCCGTTCTTGCCGTTGCCGGCTTTGACCGCGGCGCTTGCATCCCGGGATCATGGATGGAACAATCTGGGAATGGAAGACCGGACGGCCTATGCTTTTAACTCTCTCTTGGAACGGCACTACGCGATCGGTCGCGTCATTCGCTTTCGCCACCTGCAGCGGGGGCGACAGGCAACCTGTTTTGAAGTTCTTACCGCCGGACAACGGGAGTACCTGCTGCAGTTGTTTCCGCCTGAATATCAGCTCCCCTGGCTGCAACGTGCCATGCGAGTACTGGAGACGGCGTCCAGCCAGGGTTTTCCGGCCCCGCGACCGGAAGCATCCACGCCCACGATGCCATCAAGTCCATGCCTCGTGGTCGATGGCCCGCAAGGCTCGCACCTGGTTTTGACGCAAATTGTCGGCGGGCAATATCTTCCGCGGGAGCGTTGGACGCCTGTGGATTTAAGCCACCTGGGATTGCGTCTGGCCTGGCTGCACCGAATTTTAGCCGAAACGCCGGCCATCCCCACCAAGCCACCATCGTTGGTCGAGCAAGTTAGCCATTGGTCACGGGCCACAGTCCCGCATCATAGGCAGGATTTTCCGGTACCATCTCCGGCGCATGTGGACCTGCTGCTGCAAATGCTGGCCGACCGCCATATTGATGCCGTTGGTTTAGCGCATGGCGGCATATCTCCCGAGGCCATTTTGCTTGATGCCGACCGACAAATCATCAATGTGGTGGATTGGGGCCTCTGTCAGACCGGCCATTCCGCGCAGGATGTGGTGGATGCCTTTGTGTACTGGTGCATAAGGCCGGATGGCATGGTGGCTCGCGATGAGGCCCAGGCGTTACTGGAGGCTTACAGTTCGCTGGCATCGCAGCCCGTGGCATCCTGGCAAAACGTGGTTCTGGGCTGGTGTGGCCGACACCTCATTGACCACTACACAGGTTGCCGACCATTGCCGCGTGGGTTTGGCACCATTTTGGCCAATCCGGATTCCCTCACGGCGGCAATCAGCATTTGTCAAAGCAAGTGATGAAAGCTGCGAGCACAAGCAAGGTCCACCTTGTTCGTTATTTTATTCACAATGTTGCATATCTGTTATAAAAGTCTACACTCAAGAACATTGGCGTCGCTATCCAATTCTGACGCCGGAAATGTTGGTGGTCTGTTGAAAGGAGTACAGCCATGTCCACACTTTCTCACATCCTTGCGGGTAAGCCGCATGTCGTGCATTCCATTGCGCCCGCGGAAAGCATCCTCGTGGCCACGCAGCGGATGAACCGGCACAAAATCGGGGCGTTGCTGGTGATGGAGTCCGGGCATATCGTCGGGATTCTCACCGAGCGCGATATTCTCCAGCGTGTGGTCGCTGCGGATAAAAACCCTCATCGGACAACCGTCGGCGAGGCGATGACACGCGACGTGATCTTCTGCGAGCCGGAGACCCCACTGCAAGAAGCCAGCAGCATTATGAAAACCCATCGCGTCCGCCATCTGCCCGTGTGCGACCCGGATGGACAATTGCTGGGAATGGTTTCCATCGGCGACCTGAACGCTCAGCACGCCAGTGAGCAGGAAATTACCATTCACTATCTGCACGAATACGTGTATGGACGTGTGTAATCGGTGTGGTCGCATTCGGTTCCGGCCGCGGGGCCTGGCGTTTCAGCGGCCCTGCTGGAATCGCAGGGTGTTATCGTCGGCGGGGTGGGCGCGCAAATGCCGCTCCACCAGGGCGATATAAGGTTGTGGCTCGATGGGCCGGCCGAGCAGGTTCAGCCGCCGTTGCATCGCCAGGACGGCCGCTTCGGTCGGGGCCTCAATTTCGACAAAGTTGCCCAGATCCGGCAATTGATCCAGTTCAATGCGGCAGGTGTCGAGCCGCCATGATTCGCGAAGTTTTTCAAAGGCCAACGTCCGCCGAAATCCCAGTATTTCCAACAGAGCCACCATCTGTTCGGGTGGGGCAACGTTGATATCCAGAGAAGGGCGATGGTGCATGACACTGGGCAGGGCGCGTCCCTTCCAGGTCAATAAGGCCTGTGGTTCCACTGCCTGATTGTGCCATAGCCAGCGAAGCCGTAATCCCGCACCGTCGGCGTACAGACTTTTATCCGGCCGATCAAAAAACATATTCAATTCGCGATCTGTTCCCAGGGCTTGGGCACCTGCGGACACCAATGCTGCCCGGACTGCGATAAAATCATCCATCCTTAATTTTATTTCGATTTCAGCAGGAATAGGCATAAGGTTCTCCCGGGTATCTGGCTGGCACGGTCGTGGAGGTCGGGGACGGGGGGCTTAGCGGAACAGTGCGAGGCTGACCGTCTGACCGTGAATAAAATTCCGGCCGCCCACCGGCCCGAGTTCTCCAGCGCAAAAGAAGCCGGCAACGGGCACCGATCCAAGGACACTGCGCACCGTGCTGATGTCATGATGAGGCGTACCGAACAAATGAGTTCCGCGACCGTTGCAGGTGAACATCAAGGCACCGGTCGGGGCGTTGGCTAACAGCAATTCTCCCTGCAGCAGGAGGCGAAGATCCTCAGCGGCGCTGTGGGAATCCTGAACCTGAAATTGCACCGTCTGCTTTTCATGAATCATATCTCCGATGGTCAAATGTCCCTGCTGGCGATCTAAACTCAGTATATTCCGAATGAGAAAATCCCCTCGGCCGAAGTTGCCTTTGCGTTCGTCAATAGCCCGGCCAATCTGCAGACCCACTTTTTCAATCATCTCGCGATCCTTCCGCGGCAGGTCCTCCAGCATCCGCCCGATGGCGGCAATGGCGGGGATGCCATCCAGTTGCTCGATCACGTTTTGATGAGCACGGGTGATGACCATGGTGTGGCCCACCGGCCGGCAACCCTGCGACACGACGCAATCGACCTGCAGCGGACCCGCCATACCCACACCGACAAGCCCGGACGAATATATATTCCCATTCATGGTCAGACGCGTCTGACCAGGCTGGGTGATGCCGCTGGCCATGCCGCCGACCACCGGTGCCGCTGGAAATTCTTCCGAACATGCATCCAGCAATTGTACCACCGGTGTGGTGAAGGGATCGCCGAGAACTACAAATAATCGCAGGTCCGTTGGTAGTTCCAACCGTGTTCGCAGCACCTGGTTATCGCCGAGAATGTCCGCCCATTCGTCTTCCGCCAGATGAAAAGGTTTGACGGTAATGCCGGGCAAGGACATGGCCAGAGCGGAGACCGCGGCCGACCGTTCAATTTCACGATCCACCCCCAGTACGCTTTCGGCGGTACATGCCAGGATAGAGCGTGCGGCGAGTTGTTTCTGCAACGTGGCCAGAACTTCCGGAAATGCCGGAGCTAACTGGATGGTAACAAAAGCCACCACGAGATCCACGGGGGCCCCCTGGAGCTGGGACTGCAATTGATGCGCCAGATCCGCGGCGAGTACCGCCGGTTGATCGCCGGCACAAATGGCAGATGCAATGCGCATCAAGGTCCCTTTCAGCGGTTTGGCTAACGTTAATTTACAAAGCGCCTGACAATAAGGGTGTCATTCTGGCCGCCAAAGCCGAAGCTGTTGGACATGGCCACATCGACCCTGGCCGGTCGCGCGGTATTGGGTACGTAATCGAGATCACATTCCGGGTCGGGGACGGAATAGTTGGCGGTTGGGGGAAGAATTCCATCACGAATAGCCAGCACGCAGGTAATAGCTTCCACAGCGCCGGCGGCGGCAATCAGATGGCCCATCATGCTTTTAATGCTGCTGATAGGCACCTGTCTGGCGTGTGGACCAAACACTGTTTTGATGGCTTGGGTTTCCGTGGAATCATTTTCCTTGGTGCCGGTACCATGAGCATTGATGTAATGAATATCCTCAGGCTGCATGCCCGCGTCGCGCAGGGCTTCGCGAATAGCCACTACCGCGCCGCGACCCTCGGGGTGTTGATCAGTAACACGGTATGCATCCGCCGAACTGCCATAACCGACAATTTCTGCCAGAATGCCGGCTCCTCTTTTTTGGGCATGCTGCAGCGATTCGAGAATCAACATTCCTGCACCTTCGCCAATGACAAAGCCACCGCGTGTGGCGTCAAACGGCCTGCAGGCCCGCGATGGATTATCGTTGAAAGTGGAAAGAGCGGTGAGTCGGTTAAAACCGGTGACACCGAAGGGATGGATCATGGAATGAGCACCACCGGATATCATCACCTGGGCGTCACCGCGACGGATAATTTCCGCTGCTTCGCCCAGCGCCTGCGTGGAAGCCGCACAGGCCGTCAGGCAGTTAAAAGCGGGGCCACGGGCATTAAATTCCATACTTAGATGGTTGGCGGGCATGCAAGGCTCCTGCTCAATTTCACGCAGGGCATTAAAGACGCTCAAGGCTCGAGTGCCCCATTTTGTGGTATCCAGACAAGAAGCGGCATCATCCCAACTGGAAATGGCGGTGCCGGTAAATGGCACAAAATCCAGCGCCGCATCACCGCTGCCCAGATATATTCCCACCTGATACGGATCAATATCGGCCGCGGGCGAATCCGCTTCCGGCAGGCCGGCCTGCATCCATGCCTGTCGGGCTGCTTCCAGCGAGAAGCCGGTGGCCCGACTGATCTCCCGGTGTCGGCCCGATCGGACAAAGCGCTGGGGCAATTGAAAGTTTTTGACTTCCGCGGCAAATGTTGTGGGAAAAGTACGGGCATCGAACAACGTTATGGGCGCAATGCCGCTTTCGCCGGAAGTTAAGCGTTGCCATACGTCCTGCAGGGTCTGCCCGAGGGGTGTTACCCAACCCATTCCCGTGATTACCACTCTGTTACGCATTAAAGTTACTCCAATACACCGCTGGTGCGGCAACAGCTTTTGTCAGGCTTCGCCATTTACACATATTTTTTCAGCACCACGGTTGAATTTTGTCCGGCCATGGAACTCGCCGCCACCAGCACGTGATGCAATTGAATTCCTGTCTGAGGGGTATGCGGCACGTTGATGCTGTCCAGCGGATGAAGCGTGTTAATGCCGGGAGGTACGGTTTGCTGATGCACGGCCATGGCCGCGGCGACAATATCCAGTGCCTGAGAGCCGGCACCGCAATCTCCGGTGGCCCCCCGCAGCCCCACCACCCAAGGATTCGGGCGGGAAGAAAAGACCTGATGAATAGCCTTGATGTCTGCGGCGTCGGTGGCTGGAATGCCATAACCAGGCGGTATAATCATGTTTACGTCATCAGGGCCGATCGCAGCTTCGCCTAAAGCTTTTTTTATGGCGTAAGCCATGGATTCGCCAGTGGAATCGCATTGACCTGCCGGCTGGCCCGTGGCGGAAGCTCCTAAACCGGCGATTTCGGCATAGATGACTGCGCCCCTGGTCCGGGCCGATTCCAGATCTTCAAGCACCAACACCGCGCCACCTTCACCAATGACGGTGCCCGAGGCGGCCTTATCCAGCGGTTTGCACGCATGTGCCGGGTCTTCGTTGCCGGTAGTGGTCAACCGGTTCAGCAGCGACCATCGCATAAGACCCACCGGATGTGTTACAGATTCGCACCCGCCCACCAGAGCCACATCGGCGTTGCCCCGCTGAATAGTGCGGCAGGCTTCCATCAAAGCCAGGCCTGCGGAAGCCTGGCCGCAGGTGATGGTGTTGGAGGGTCCCTGAGTGTCGTGAATGATGCTGACATGACAAGCCAGCATATTCGGTAAATATTTCAGCAGCCACAGCGGCGTAAGATTTTCCATACCACTGGTTTTTCCCGGCTCCGCGGAATGGCCCCAGGTCGCCAGATTCAGACTCAAGTCTGGATTGCGAGCCTTAACCAATGCACTGGTCATCTCATTGAGGTCCGCACAGATCAACCCCGCACCGATATTGCAGCCGATACGAGTGGGATCTACCGTTTTCCATCCTGCCGGCAAAGCCTGGGGACCGCCAAATGTCTCAATCATGCCCCGTGTGGCCAGGCGGGCGCTGCGCACGGCACCATCTGCGGCAATCACTGCAAGCTCAATATCACGGGCCATAATTTTGGTGGCTTTGCGGTAACTTTTGGGCACATAATCGGTGGTTTTAAACGGCGGCACGATGCCGGCGATCCGGCTGGGAAAGCTCGCGGCATTAAAGATGGTCAAGGGGCCGATCCCGGATTTACCGGAAATTAAACCCTGCCACAAAGTTTCTGCCGACAATCCAAATGACGAAACCGCCCCTAAGCCGGTAATGACAACACGTCGCATGAAAACCTCTATTAGAGGGTGAAGCAAGCCTCACCCGTTCCAACAAACCTGCCCGGTGATCCAATCAACCCTCACCGAGGTCTGCCTAAGTATACTCAACGGCGGTCCGGATGCGAGATGCCTGCCCCGGGGCCAGGTTTGTCGGGTGTGGTGAGCAATTGTGGCCAGGTGCGGAGGGCAGCGGGGCGGTCAAACAAACAGGTACCTGATCCCATGTTGCATGTGCGACCTTGTTTCGAACTTGTTGCATGCTTGCCCTAATCAGCCACTCGGCATATATTTTTGTTCGTTAGCGGCTGTATCAACCGCTGTCCTTTTTTTTGGAGGTTATTTTATGGATGTTCAAATTCCAACTTCTTCCACCACTTCCAAGGGCCACCAGTGGACACGGCGTACTTTTGTAACCGCCGCTACAGCGGCTGCCGCATGGACCATTACCGGCTGCAGTACCAGCAAACTGGCCATGCTCAAATCCAAAAAGGCGGGCGTCTACAAGTGTCCGTTTGGTACCACCCCGGGCGGTAAAGCCGTAGAAATGTATTCCATCAGCAACGGCAATGGGTTAGTGGCCCAATTCATCACCTACGGAGCCAGACTGGTACGCCTGGGCGCACCGGATAAAAAAGGCCAGATCGGCGATGTGCTGCTGGGTTATTCCACTTTGGCGCCTTATATCCACCACAACACTGATCCCTACTTTGGCGCTACCATTGGTCGCTACGCCAATCGCATCGCGCGGGGTACATTCACATTAAACGGCAAGACCTGCCATATTCCGCTTAACGATGGCCCCAGTGCTTTGCATGGTGGTCCGCATGCTTTTGATGAGCAGGTATGGACGGCTACAGAGTATCAGGAACCCGGCGGGTTCGGCGTGCGTTTTCAGTATTTCAGTCCCAACATGCAAAATGGCTTTCCCGGCAACCTGCTGACTACGGCCACCTACGTCCTTACCGAAAATAACGAATTGCACATGCGCTTCCGCTGCAATACCGATCAAGCCACCGTCGTGAACATCTGCAATCACGGCTATTGGAATCTCGCCGGACCTGGTAAAAAGATTCTGGATCACGTTTTGGAACTTAATGCGGACCATTATACCCCCGTGAATGCCATGCTTATTCCCACCGGCCAAATTGCTCCCGTGGCCGGAACTCCGTACGATTTCCGCAAGCCGGTGCGCTTGGGTAGCCGCATTCAGCCATTTCCGGCAAAATCCAAAGCGAACTTTGATCAATATCCGTATGGCTATGACACCAATTTCTGTCTGAATGGGCAATCCGGGAAGATGGCGTTTGCCGCCCGCGTGAGTGAGCCTGTAAGTGGACGCGTCATGGAGGTTTATACCACTCAGCCCGGCATTCAAATTTACACCGCCAATTTTCTGGATGGTACCCTCGATGGCATCGGTGGAAAATACCCCAAACACGGGGCTGTCACCTTCGAAACGCAGCATTACCCGAATTCTCCGAACCAGCCGAATTTTCCCTCAACGGTGTTGAACGCCATGCCGGCTTACTACTATCAAAGAACCATTCACAAGTTCCGCACTCTGTAAAATTTGTTTGTGGATGACAGAAACTTCCGGGCCGCGGCGTACGCCGCGGCCTTTTTTTCGGACAACCGCCCAGTCTAAAGTGGCCGGTCACTTTGCATCCAGGTCCGCAGCGGCTATCATCCGGCTTGTTTTCAGGGAAGGTTTCGCGTGAGCGCATCCGTGCAACAGAAAAGCCTCCATTCCCCCGGGCAACCACCTGCAGTGCGTCGCTTTGGAGGTGCCGCGTTGGCCTTGCGGACGATGATGACGGCTGCTGTAACCGGCAGCCTGCTTTTTGGCCCGCCGGCGTATGCCCTGCCTACCAGTACCATTATTACGCCGACAGTGTTTCCGGTACTTACCCCAACCACGCCCATTGATCTGCCGCTGCAAGTTGCTGCGGACCATAGTGATGTCTGGATTAGTGGAACCAACATCCAGCATATTTTTCTCCAGGGGCACGTGCAAATTCGGGTGGGATATCGCCGGTTGTCGGCGGACGCGGCATCGGTTCGGCTGCGTCCGATTCGCGGTGGTGGAACGGGGGTTTTTGCGGCCACTATTTATTTACAGGGGCATGTGCGCATCAGTGAAGGCGTAAAGGGCCAGGCGATAAGCAAAGCCCGCGAATTGCTGGTCAGCACACGTGTACTTGCCAGGATAGAACTGGCCGGCTCGGCTCCGTTGCCCAAAAATGAATCTAAGAACCCCGTGGTGATGCGCGGCGCGATGTTGCGGCGGCAACTCGCCACGCGGCCCAGGGCCGTACCTTTCGTTCCGACGATTGAAATTCAGAAGACCGAACTGGCCTTGCGCGAAGGCTGGATCACCCGCAGTGCCAGCGGTGTTATCCAGGGCATTCCGTCGCCGGTAATACATTCTGTACCCACTCCCCGTGAGTTGGCGCATAAAAATGTCCCCAAGGCTCCGGCATCGCCCCCGAGAATTTTTGCTACTGGCAACCATATTGAAGTGCGCACCATCGGCAATCAACGCATCACCGTGGCCCGCGGCAATTTTTATCTGGTTCGGCAAACCGTGCCGGGTCAACCGCCGCTGGAATTACGGGCGGACAACGCCGTACTGTTCAGCCCGTTGGGCCAAAAAGAACCCGGCCCCGCCAGCGGCAAAGTGTCGCGGATTGCCCGGTCTGTGGCGGGCGTGTATCTCCAGGGAGATGTCAGCGTTACCGATGGCTACGAGACCATGCATGCCAGCCGGGTGTATTATGACCTTACCACCAACCGCGCCATTTTGCTTAATGCCGTGCTCAGCGATGTAGACGTACAAACCAAGTCGCCGCTGTACATTCGGGCAAAGGAAATTCTCCAATTTGCCCAGGGCCGGCTGGAGGCTAAGTCTGCCAAGCTATCCACCGATGAATTTTACGATCCGCATTATTACATTGGTGCCAGTTCCATGACCTTGCGGAATATCACTCCAGCGAGTGTTACCCCCGGTCCGCATCACAAACCGGTCTATGCATATACCGCCAAAAATGTTATTTTTGCCGTCCATGATGTTCCCCTGTTTTACTGGCCTTATCTGGCTGGTGATACGCGGCATCATTCGATGGCCTTGCGCAGTGCAACCGTGGGATTTTCCAACATATATGGCACATCGGTGCGCACAGACTGGGATCTGCTTGATCTGTTGGGTTACCATCCGCCCTTTAATCTTCATGCCGATGGTCAGGCTGTCTATTATTCCAATCGTGGCTTCGGAGGTGGAATTAATGCATACGATCAGGCTTTTGGCGGGCACGGCAGTATTCAAAGTTTTTTAATTGACGATCATGGAACCGACGATCTGGGTAACAATCGTACGTCGCTGCCGCTGCTGACCCACACGCGCGGGTATATTTCAGCCAGGTATATGCAGCGGTTGTCCGAGCAATGGACGGTTTCGCTGGAAGGAGCGTATTTTTCGGATCCCAATTTTCTGGAACAGTATTTTGACAGTCGTTATGAAACGGATTCGGAACACCAAACCTCGGTTTACCTGAAACAACAGCACGATACGGAAGGTTTGACGATTTTGGGCAAGTGGAACCTGAATCACTTTGTCACCAATGCCGACCTGGAGGATGACGAATTTACCGTACAAAAGACCCCGGAGGTGCAGTATTGGCGCGAGGGGGATCCGCTGCTGGGTATTTTCACCTATTACAGCCAGAGCAGTGGCGGGTTGGTGAACGACCAGTTCAGTCAGTCCACACCGGCCCAGCGTGGTTTGCAAACTGATTTTCCCGGTATGAATCAGAACGAAACTTTCCAGCAGTATTACCTCAATAACGGCTGGACCGATCAAAACGTGGCCCGGCTGGATAGCCGTCAGGAAATTGACATGCCTTTGTCCTTTGGGGCGTTGCACGTGGTGCCCTACGTAACAGGACGCCTCACCTATTGGGACAGCAACTTTTCCAGCGATCAGGTTAACGGCAGCACCACTCGGGCTTGGGGCGCGGTAGGTCTGCGGGCTACCACCACATTTTGGAAAGTTTACAAGGGATTTAATTCCAATTTTCTGGATGTGCATCAACTACGCCACATCATTCAGCCGGAAGTTGATGTTTTTGTTTCTGGTTCCAATGTACAGCAGGGGTATTTGCAGCCGTTCGACCGGAATGTTGAAGGTATCACCGATGCCAGCGGTGCAGAATTTGCCCTGCGGCAAACCTTGCAGACCAAACGTGGGTCGCCTGGCCACGAACAAATTGTGGATTGGATGACGTTTAATGTTTCTGCGGATATGTTCTGGAACAAGTCCGCAATCGGCCCGTTCAGTTCCAACAATCTCATTTATGCCGGAGGACCATTTTCCACCAGTGATTATGGTCAGCCCCTGGTGGGCTACTACGATTTCAGTCAGCCGGAGCTTAGTCAGGTGGCTGATAGCATTAACGCCAACGCCACATGGCGAGCTGGATCCAATGTTCGACTGCTCGGAGACGAAAGTTACAATGTAGATTTGCAGGAGCTTGAGACTGCCGATGCTGGTGTGATGGTCGATCAATCACCTTCCATCAGCTATTTTCTGGGCAATCGGTACATCAACGCAGTGAATTCCGATCAGTGGACTTTTTCCATCAATTATAAGCTGACGCGGAAATACGCTTTGTCCGCCACGGAAAGCTATGATTTTTACCTTGCGCATAACATTCTTTCCGCGGTGACCATTGTGCGAAAATTGCCCCACTTCTACGCAGCGTTGTCCTTGAGCTACAACGCGGACACCGCCAGTGAAGCGGTTTTCGTAAATATCTGGCCGGCCGGCTATCCCCGGTACGGCATTACCAGTCCCAGCGCCCTGCAGGCTGTTCAGCAGTAACCGAGTTGCCAAGCATGTCGCCAATCTGAATTTCGTCTATAATTAGATGCTGGTATGGAATTTGCTATGGGCACCTTACCAGTGCCGCCAAAGAGCATTACTGATGCGGCTAGATACAAATCAACACATGCGGCTTGATCAGCGCATGAAGCTGGCTCCGCGGATGATACAATCCATGGAAATTCTCCAACTGCCCGCCTTGGCATTGGAAGAGCGTATAGATCAGGAGCTTGCCTCCAATCCTGTGCTTGAACGGCAGGATGCTGCCACTGCCACCACTGGTGATAATTCTACAGAAGCCTTGCCGTCCAATACGGCTTCTACGGCTGATACTCTTGCCCCTGCCGAGGTGGATTCGGATCGGCTTTCCCGCGTTCTGGAGGAACAAGCGTATGCTTCCAGCGGCCGGTTACGCGCTTCCGGCTCCGGAGATCGAGATCCCAAGATGGAAGCCTTGGCTAACACCGAAGCCCGCAGCGATTCCCTCCAGGAACAACTGCACGCACAATGGGGTTTGGTGGATGGTATCAGCGAATCTGTGCGATTGGCCGGTGATGTGCTGATCGATTACGTGGATGATGAGGGCTATATTCGTGAAAGTATCGACCATATCTGCCACGATCTGCCTCAGGGAATACGTCGGCCCGATATCGAAGCAGCCTGGCCTGTTTTACAACGGCGTTTGGAGCCGGCAGGCATTTGCGCTCGAAACCTGCAGGAATGTCTGCTGTTACAACTCGACCTCCGTCACCGAGAACTGAATGTGGATGTAAAAATCCCGCGTTTGTTGATTCAGCATCATCTCCACGATTTAGAGATGAATAGATTGCCGCAAATTGCCCGCAAAACCGGCCTGACCGTCGACCAGATCAATGCCGCCCGCCACTTCATGGCCCGGCAATTGAATCCGCGGCCGGGGCGGAGCCTGGTCAACGAATCAGTCCCGGCCGTCACGCCCGACGCCATTATCGAGCGCGACGAAAACAACGGAAGCTACCGAATCCGATTGACTGACGAGCGTATGCCCCGGCTTTATGTCAACGATCTTTACCACAAAATGGCGGTCAATCGTGAGGTCGATGAAGCCACACGCCAGTTTTTGGCCAACAATATTCGCAATGCCCGCTGGATTATCGATGCCATTGAACAGCGGCGATCCACACTGTTGCGGTTGTTACGGGTGGTAGTTGAAGCCCAAAAAGATTTTATCGACATGGGGCCTGAATATCTTAAGCCGCTGCCCATGACACTGGTCGCTGATCAACTCGGGGTTCACGTAGGTACGGTAAGTCGAGCAGTGTCGGAAAAATATATTCAAACTCCACGCGGCATTTTTCCACTGCGGCAGTTTTTCACAGGCGGCATGGATAACGATTCCGGCGAGGCCATGAGCTGGGGAGCCATGAAGGCGGTGTTAACGGAAATCATAGCAGCGGAAGATAAAAAAAATCCGCTCAGCGACGATGCCATCGTCGAAGAACTTAAAAAGCGAGGCATTACGCTGGCCAGACGCACCGTGGCTAAGTATCGCAAGACCGAGAAAATTCCTCCGGCCCGCCGTCGTCGTGAATTTTAATAACATGCAGCGCCGGATGCGATCCGAATGTGGATCGTGAAGTTGCGGCGTTTGTTCTTGAAAAATGCATTCCAGGCTTATATTATTCGTTGGCCGACGACGTGGGTGGGAAGGTGAAGTGCAGAGGATCCTCTCATGACATGTTTTTGCCTTACCAAGCGATTTGGTGGTATACGTTGCCGCGTTGCAGTGGCCTTCGCATTCGTACAGGGATTTGCACTGCTGGCACCCGCACCGTGTACACAGGGTCATGTCACCGTCCGCAGCAAGGCGGTCATTGCCGCGATCAAACGCGGCGCCGATGCGCTGTTGGCCAGTGAAAAACCTGGTACCTTGTGGGAAAAACCAGCTTTCGCACTGAATCCTTTCCATGATTACGGCGGGCAAACTGCTCTGGTGACGGAGGCATTGTTGGATGTAGGTCAAAGCCTGCACCTGCCGGAACTCAATATCTACTCGCCGAAGATGCGTGAGGCGATCAATTTTCTGATAAGAGTTAAGCCTCGCGGCACTTATATGGCATCCTTTCAGGCCAATGCCATGGCCTTGCTGCCACCCAAGGCTCGATACCGCCGGGTACTGGATGAAGACGCCTGGTACTTGCTCAAGACCATCCATTCCGACGGTGCTTATCATTACACCATGCCACCACCATGGCCCGCCCGCCCCGCGTATAAGCCGGGTCATTGGGACAACTCCAACACCCAATATGGTGTGCTGGGTATGTGGGCCTGCGCCCATGCGGGTCTGGAAATTCCCAGGTGGTACTGGCACCTGGCCCGCATGCACTGGGTGAACACTCAATTTATGGACGGCGGCTGGTCTTATCACAGCAGCGGCAGGCATCCTGATCACACGAAAACCGGTGCCATCATTGGACCAACCAATACCATGACCCCCGC
>JAJZNX010000135.1 GCA_021852275.1 Planctomycetota bacterium
GGTGTATTTCGCGGAGTCTGCTCGCTGGGGATTTAACGGTGCTGGAGCGATTACTTCCGGCCCACAAGGTGAGGCAGGCGATCGCGGCTCAAGGAGTTCAGTTCCGGGAACGCCTGTTCCCACCGCTGGTAACGCTGTGGGTATTTCTTCTTCAGGTGCTTGATGCCGATGGTTCCTGCCGCGCGGCCGTAGTTCGGTTGATGGCATTGCTTTCGGCGGGTGGCCAAGGGAATCGCGTGCCATGCGGGGCGGGAACTGGCCCGTATTGCAAAGCGCGGCAGCGGCTGCCTGAAAAGTTATTATCTCGGCTGGCGTGCGAAACCGGGCAGGCGTTAGACCGCCAATTCCCCATTGCCGCCAAGGGCCTGCTTGGTGGCAGAGCGTTGCGGATAGTGGACGGAACCACTTGCAGCATGCCCGATACACCGGAGAACCAGCGGGCCTGGCCGCAACCGCCGACGCAGAAGACCGGGTTGGGTTTTCCGCTGGTGCGATTGGTGGCGATTCTGTCGCTGAACTGCGCAGCGGTATTGGACCTGGCGATGGGTTCCTACGGGGGCAAGCAACAAGGCGAATCGGCCTTATTCCGCATGATCGTGAGTTGTCTGAAAACCGGGGACATCCTGTTGGCGGATCGCTATTACGCCTCCTGCTGGATGATGGCGCTTTTACTGGAGCGCGGGGTGGCCAGCCTCTTTCGCCAGCACCAGTTGCGTCGCATCGACTTCCGTGCAGGCCGACGGCTGGGTCCAGACGATCATGTCATCACGCTGGTCCGACCCTACCAGCGTCCGGAATGGATGGATGACGCGACCTACCAGCGGATGCCCGATACACTGGAGGTGCGTGAGATTCGCGTGCGGGTTTGCCAGCGGGGGTTTCGCGTGCGTTCCGTGGTGCTGGTGACCACGCTGTTGGATGCCCAAGTTTACAGCCGGGCGGAATTTGCCGAGGCCTTTCGCCTGCGCCGGCATGTGGAATTGGACTTGCGTGATATCAAGTAGACGATGGGCATGAGCGTGCTGCGTTGCAAGAGGCCGGAGATGGTGCGAAAAGAAATCTGGATGCGCCTGCTGGCCTACAACCTGATCCGCACCGTGATGGCCGAGGCGGCACAAACGGCGGGCCGCCAGCCACGGGAAATAAGCTTTGCCGGAACAGTGCAGACGATTAATGCCTTCGCCCCGGTGCTGCAGTGCGCTGCCACACGCGATCTGCCGCGCCTGTGGAAACTGTTGCTGTATGCGGTATCCCGCCACCGCGTAGGGAACCGGCCCGACCGTTCTGAACCGCGTGCCGTCAAGCGGCGTGCCAAGCCCATCGCGCTTCTTACCGTGCCGCGCCAACAAGCTCGCCACCAACTGCTACGAAAGGCCATTGCCGCATGATAGAGATCCTTAACCCAACCTTCGCACTTTGGCACTAAAAAAGGCTCTGGCATCGAACCAGGGGCAAAAGTCTGTACCATAAACTCACGGGAAAATCAGGGATTTGGTACCTCCATATACGGTGCCAAGACCGCCGCAACGCACCGCTTCTCGATCACACGATGATGGCTGTGTGGTTTACCATACTGCTTGCGATTACCGGCACTGATGAACATGGATATTATTATCAGTAATCAGGAGCCTAAATGGCAAGGAGAATCCTCTCAGGTAGGTCTGTACCACAGCCTGTTTTTCGACCAAAAACGCATTGGCACCAGCGCCACGGCCATATTATTTTTTTATTTCACCAAAAACGGCGCAAAGTGCGAAGGTTGGGTTAAGGAAGTGCCATTCGTACCAGTCACCATATTCTTGGGCCACCCGCGCCTGTCAGGGATTCCGGCTCATTACGCCAGGTAGATACAATCCTGACACCCGGCTGGCAATCGTTTTCCCCACTCCGGGTAGCGTCATCAACACCGCAAAGAACAGTATTTTATTCCGCCACTTGCATTCGGTATTTGTTAGGGTATACTGGTATGAGTGATGACATTAAAGTTAAAGATGTTGTCGGGCCGTGCCGGTCATCACCGCGGCCCGGCAGCGATGTTGCAGGAGTATCCCCATGCGTATTTCCCGTTGGTTGTCCAATCGTCTTTCCGGCTTGATCGCTTCAGCCGTGTTGCTGGGCTATTCAAGCCTCTCTGAGGCTTCCACCTTCAGCGGCGGGGGCGGAGCGCCGCTGCCGTGGGAGACACCCCTGGCCCGCGTGCTGGCCAGTTTCACCGGCCCGGTGGCCAAGGCTTTGTGTATTCTTTCCATTGTGACGCTGGGCTTTGGCTTTGCCTTCTCGGAAGGCGCGGGAATGAGAAAGATACTCGGCGTACTGCTGGGCGTGTCGATTGCCGTTACGGCTACCAGTTTCGGCGTGAGCTTCTTTGGCTTTGATGGCGGAGCGGGCTTCTGATGACCAGTTCCGTCGACAAAATCGAAGGTCTGGAAGTGCCGCTGCATCTATCACTGACGCAAGGCGTACTTTTGGGTGGTGTGCCACGAGCCTTTGGCATTCTCAACGGCACCACCGCCTTGGTGTTGGGGCTGGGTCTGCACGTCTGGTGGCTGGGATTCCCCTTGGGGCTGGTATTACATACCGCCGCCGTCGTATTGACCCGGCTGGATCCGGACTGGTTCGAGATTTTCCGGGCCCATATTAAGCAGCCGGTATTTCTGGATACGTAATAAAAAAGTTTTCAGTGTGACGTGTTCAGTTTTCAGTTCCCGATGTGGCTGAACACTGAAAACTGAAAACTTAACACTATTGATGGATAAAACATGTGGAATTTAAGTGAATATCAAAAGCATCCTCGACGTTTGAGTGATTACCTGCCATGGGCGGCCTTCATCGGTCCGGGTGTAATTCTCAATAAGGATGGCAGCTTTCAGCGTACGATCCGCTACCGCGGACCTGATACGGGCAGTGCCACACCCAGCGAACTCATGGCCATGCGCGCCCGCCTGAACAATGTGCTCAAACGCCTGGGTTCCGGCTGGTGTATCCATGTCGAAGCCGCGCGTAAAAGCGCCCAATCGTACTCCGCAAGCTCTTTTCCCAATTCCGCCGCCGCACTCATTGACCAGGAACGCCGAAAAGCGTTTACCGGTGATCACTGCGAATCCAACTATTTCCTGACGTTGGCGTTTCTGCCGCCCGAGGATCAGGTGCGATCCCTGACCAGTGTGCTTATTGAACGCCCCGTAGACAAGGCCGGTATTTCATACCGGGCTTCTTATGAGACTTTTATGGGCCAGATCACCCAGATCGTCAATTTGCTTTCCGGCTTTATGCCGGAGGTGACACCGTTGGATGACGACCAGACACTGAGCTATCTCCATGACTGCGTATCTGACCGTGTTCTGAAGGTTAAAAGGCCAAGGCAACCATTTTACCTCGATGAAATGCTTACCGATTCAACCCTGAGCGGGGGATTAAGCCCCAAACTGGGAAAGCATTTTATCAAGACGGTTTCTATTCGGGCCTACATTGGCCAGACCTTGCCCTGTTTATTGGATGGTTTAAATGAACTGGCTTTGGAATACCGCTGGGTGACGCGTTACCTGCCCATGGACAAGGTGCAGGCGACAAGTCATCTGGGCAAACTACGCCGACAATGGTTTGCCAAACGCAAGGGGATGGTCACATTACTGAAAGAAGCCATCATGAAGCAGGAGAGCCGACTGGAAGACTCGGATTCACTCAACAAGGCGCAAGACGCCGACGCGGCCTTGCAGGAACTGGGGGGAGATTATGTATCGTTTGGCCACTTTACGTTGACCATTACAGTCTGGGATGAAACTGAATCAGCCGCCATCGACAAAGCCCGTGCGGTACAGCAGGTGGTGGACAGCAATGGCATCATTTCCCAGATCGAAAGTTTTAATGCCGTACAAGCCTGGCTGGGAAGTCTGCCGGGCCATGGTTATG
>JAJZNX010000141.1 GCA_021852275.1 Planctomycetota bacterium
GCTCAAGGTGCTTCGTACCGGTTCCCCGCTGTCGAAAACGGGAGAAATGAGGTGGTGCAGCGGAGATGTTTTCCGGACAAAGGCAAGATTTCGGCCAAGGCGGGCTGGATTGCGGTTTCTTCATGGCGCTTTCACCTCTATATTTGCTGGCCGTGCGGTTGGCGTGGAATGTGAGAGCAAATTGTAAAACCTTTTTCAGGAGTCTACAAAATGAGCAGGCATAGAAGTATCGTTTCATCCGCCGCCAACTGCGGCCACCCGCAGGCCATTCGGTCAGTGGGCAATTCACACGGCTCCGCTAACGAGCGGGATGGTTCTAAGATATTTGGTCGCGTGCCTTGCGCCGCACTGCTGCTGTTGGCGGTTGGAGCGATCATGGTAGAGGGGGCCTCGGTTCGCGCTGATACCATCGTCGCGTCTGACAACGCCGGGAACTCACCATATGTGGTGGGCGTAGCACCCAACGTCAATCTCTCGGCATTTTCCGGGCAAAATGGGGGCAGCGGGTTTGGGCCTTGGTCTGTGGCCAGTACCGCCGGCAGCAGCCAGGGTGGTGATTTCATAAGCTCCAACACTTGGAGCGGCGTAACGCCTTGGTTTGACATTTGGCAGTACGTTGGAGGCCAGACCACGGCAACCCGCCCGTTGAACAGCGTATTATCCAGCGGCGAAACGCTGTCCTTTGATTTCGTGCTCAGTGCCGACGCTACCGGCGGGGCGGTAGGTTTTTATCTCTCCGATTCCGGTGGTAATCCATTATTCAGCTTTTATCAGATGGGCAACACCTCAACGGCGGGATACGCCATCGACGCGAACGGTACGACATCCGGCGTCGGCGTTCAATACAACTTTCATACGCTTGATCACATGGCGTTTCAATTGACCAGCGCCACCACCTACAATTTCGATGTGAACAATGCGTTGGCCTTTTCCGGAACCATTTCTAATGCGACCGGCGGCATCACGAGTCTGAATTTTTTCGATAGCAACGGAGGGCCTTCCAGCGATGTTCAATTCACAAACCTATCGATTTCTTCCCCCGTCCCCGTTCCAGCCTCATTTGGCCTGCTGGCATGCGGAATGGGTGCGGCCCTGGTTCTCAACAAACGCCGCCGCGTAAAGACATGAGGTCGAACCCACGCGAATCGCCTCTTGACGCGTCAGAAACGCGATCCAACGCTGGTGGATCGCGGCTACGAAGGGGTTCAATGTGGTTGCCAGCCGTTCATATGTGAAAGATTATTCATAAAGCACTATGTAAGGAGATTCAACATGAATCGCCGAAGAGGATTCACGCTCGTTGAATTGCTGGTGGTCATCAGTATCATTGCCCTTCTTATTGCGCTGCTATTGCCGGCTCTGGCTAAAGCCCGTGCGCTGGCCGTTAGCGTTGTGTGCGGATCAAATCTAAGGCAGTTGGGGGTTGCCTACTCCGAATATACCCAAAGCGAGGCCCCCCACGGCTTTGTGTTTAATTACTTAGGCCAAGGTGACGAGAGCTGGGTGGCAGCGCTCGGACAAATGTTCGTCAGCACCCAAACCGATAATTATTTTCCGCTACCCGCCGCGTACCAAAAGCTACTTATCTGCCCGGCCACAAACATTCCCGGCCAGGGTGCGGGCGTAGAGGGAACGAATTTGGGGTTCGGCATTATTGGGACCTCTACGGGGCCATTTCAGGCAGACTGGTGGACCCCGCAAAATTCGAGCACCCCCACCGGCTGGTGCAGCTATGACCTGAACGGGTGGATGTACGATATTCAGGACAGTTCGCCATATTATCAAGGCGATGCGGCGGGCAACGCTGGCGTACCAATATCCTCTATCCAGAAGTACTTCTGGAGCAGCAGCCAAACTCCGGCTGGCGGTCAGACCCCGCTATTTGCAGATGGTATCTGGCAGGACAGTTGGCCTAAGACAACCGATCCCGTGCCCCAGAATTTGAACGGCGGCATCATTAACGATCCGGTCAACGGCATTAACGCATACTGCATTAACCGGCATGATATGGCGGTTAATGTTGTCTTTGCCGATGGCCACGTTGAGCATGTGGCTTTAGGCAACCTGTGGACCTTGCACTGGTCGCCCTATTTTACGCCGCTTTCTAAGGGCATTAGCCTCATATGGCGGCCGTTCAGTTTCTAGCACCCGTTTGCGGGCCAGCGAGAGAGTCCCATGGGAATGCCCGTCCCGTGCGGAATGGTTGCTGGTGGTTTGGTACAGGGATTCATAGACGTTGTACTGTTGCTTGCTGTGCGTGCCAATGGCGGTTTGGCCTGCTTACTCCATTGCATTCCGCTTTCGCTGCTTGTGCCATGCATGACGTGGTATAGGACAACGAAGTGGGAGTCGGGCCGGAGGCTCTGCAGCCCCTGCTGCTGCGGCAAAGCGACTGCCGCAGTACGCATCAGAAGATGTCGTGCTGGACCGTTGGAATGTGATTCCATGTGCGAGTTCTTTATTTTCGTTTGGGAAATACTATTCTGATGCGCTTGTTCGGTACCGCTTCGAGATTCCCGGTCGGCGGGGGCTGGCGTTTCGTCGGCGGTCGGGTGGCGGGATTCGAACCCGCGAACTTTGTTCTTACTGATGTGGTAAATCTTTGTTTGCTGGCGAAACTGCGCCTCGCCGCATACATAAAAACATGAATTGGAGTTCTATCCATGCAGGATCGTCGTAATTTTCTCAAAATTTCGGCAGCCGCGGCTCTTTCTACGGCAGTTACCGGTACAACCCATGCCGGCATCGCTGCTGCACGCGCGCTTGGTGCGGTTTCCAGCGCCGGCACGGATGCCGGCGGACTTAAACTTGCCATCGGCAATGATGTGCTGCGCGTCCAGGCGCTTTCACCGCATATTCTCCGATTGGACCTGCTGGCCGACGGCAAAAATGATCCGCATACGCCGGTATTGGATCCGGCGGCCGTATTCCCCGGTGATCCGGCGGCCAAACTCCACGCCCAGGGCGATCCCATTCGCCTTGTTACCACGGGCTTTGAATTGCACATCAGCCGCAATCCATGCCGCCTGACCATTATGGATTCCCGCGGCAAAATCCTGCTGCGGCAAACGGCCTCGGAATCTTTGCATGTCGATCCGCAGGATCAGGCACAGACGGGCTTTTCCTTCCGCCGCAACAGTGGTGCAGCATTTTATGGCATTCGCAATTCCGCCTGCTGGTCCAGAAATATTCTCCCGGTTATTAAAGATGGTGCCGGTGTTCCCAACGATACGTACAAAATCGAAGCCTCCGTTGAAGGCGGCGGCGGGGCGCCCTTCACATGGACCACCGACGGCTATGGTATTCTGGTGGATTCCGATGGCGGTTACTTCCATATCGGGCCAAACGATATCGGCTTCTATTACGGCAATCCCAAAGCGGACAATTATGGCCGCAATTACTTCCGCCCCAACAGCCTGACGGTATTTATTTTTGTCGGTTCTCCGTATGACATTTTTCAGGCCCTGGCTCTGGCCAGCGGGAAAATGCCGCTGTTTCCCAAGTGGGCTTACGGCTTTACCAATTCGCAATGGGGGACCAACCAGGAGCTGCTGCGCGGATATCTGGAAACGTATCGCGCTTTGGACATTCCCATTGACAATTTCACGCTGGATTTTGACTGGAAAGACTGGGGTGCCAGTCATTATGGCGAATTCCGCTGGAACCCCGTGAAATACGCTCAGGCGCTGTATACACCCGATAACCCCGATGCGCTGATCAACTGGACCCGCGAACTGGAATGTAAAATCACCGGCATTATGAAGCCGCGGATTATCATCAGCACGGTCAAGGGCCGGATTGAACCCATGACCACACAGGGTTTGGCCGCCAAAAAGCTGGATATTTATCTGCCGGGTGAAAAGCCGTTCGCGGATTATTTCTCCCATCTCATGTC
>JAJZNX010000163.1 GCA_021852275.1 Planctomycetota bacterium
TTTAGCCATGCTCCCCCCCCCCCCCCCACCCAAAACTCGAGACTGGTAAATCAGGACGACCGGCGTATAATTAAAATTGTCTGTCCGTCACGTTAGACTCCGGCGCTGGTCCGGACCCCGCGACCGGCGGTATGCAGGAGTCTGCTTCGTGCTGAAGTTCAAAGAAACTATATCTCCGCTGCACAAACAACTACGCGATGGCGCGAGGGTGCGACTGCAGTGGTTTTATCTGATTGTATTTTTTATTTTACATATCTTAACTATTATTGCATTTTTGCCGATGTTTGTGCATTGGTCCTCCCTGGTGGTATTTGCGGTAATGGCATGGATTGCCGGCGGGCTTGGGGTTACCCTTGGCTACCACCGCCTGCTGACCCATCGCAGTTTTACCACTTACCGGCCTATTGAATATCTGCTCACCATTTTCGCCTGCTTGTCCTGGCAGGGTGGACCAATTCAATGGGTTGGCACCCACCGTCTTCACCATGCGGAATCCGACGCCCCGGCAGATCCGCATTCGCCACGCGATGGATTTTCATGGTCGCATTTGCTATGGATTGTTTATGCCAGTCGTCCCGGAACCGATCCCTGGGCCTTAACCAAAGATATTCAGCGGGATGCTTTTCATCTCTGGATGGAAAAATACTGGTACATCCCGCAATTTTTCGCCGCCTCCGGGCTACTGGCCACAGGCTGGTGGTGGATCGGCAACCCAATGGGCGGAATTTCCTGGTTGCTCTGGGGATTCTGCGCCCGAGTGGTCATCATGTATCATGCCACCTGGCTGGTAAACTCAGCCGCCCACACGTGGGGATACCGTAACTTTGAAACTTCAGATGACTCCCGCAATAACTGGTGGGTCGCCCTGGTGTCCTTTGGCGAGGGCTGGCATAACAATCATCATGCCCAGCAGCGTTCCGCCGCCCACGGCATGCGATGGTTTGAGTTTGACATTACCTACCTGACCATCCGCCTCATGCAAACCGTGGGGCTGGCATGGAAAGTGGTTTCTCCTGTTCGACCAGGCCAAGCTACCAATCTGCCGGCGCGCCACCTGGCAGCGCAGCAGCCTTCCAGCTAAATTATCACAGTAACCCGGTATCAGCCGGCGCGGCGACGCGTGTAATAGGTCGGTAGCGGACTGCCCAGTTTTTTCCACTGCGCAATAACCGCTTCCGATTTCCCGGCACTGTTGAGCACATGCAGTTTGCGTTGCACCATGCTGACAATGGCATCGCGGGCCGGACCCAGGTAATTGCGCGGATCGAATTCCGCTGGTTTGGTGGCAAACACTTCCCGAATTTTCGCCGTCATCGCCAGTCGCAGGTCCGTATCAATATTCACCTTGCACACGCCATACTTGCGCACCGCCATGGAAATCTGATCTTCCGGAACTCCTTTGGCGTTGGGCATCGCCCCGCCGTACTTATTGACCAGATCAATAAATTCCTGCGGCACACTGCTGGAACCATGCATCACCAGCGGAATGCCGGGGCAGGTTTTCATAATTGCTTCAATCCGGCCGAATGCCAGCTTGGCTTCATGTTTGAACTTAAAGGCTCCGTGGCTGGTACCGATAGCCACCGCCAGCGAATCAATTCCGGTGCGTTTACAGAAATCCGCAGCCTGCTGTGGATCCGTCAAAAACTTCTCGACGTTCTTTTCATACTCCGCCGCGTCCAACCCCACCACATCCTCTTCAATTCCACCCAGCATGCCCAGTTCCGCTTCCACCACCACCCCTGCTGCATGGGCCACCTGCACCGCCTCCGACGAAAGCCGTACATTTTCCTCATAGGCATGATGACTCCCGTCAATCATCACACTGGTGTATCCGTCGTTGACGCAGGTTTTAATCAAATCCACCGTATCGCCGTGATCGCAGTGAATAGCGATCGGCAGTTCGGGATGTTCTTCCACGGCTGCATCAATAATGTGTTTCAAATATCGGATATTGGCGTATTTTCGTGCGCCCTTGGAAATCTGTAAAATACACGGACTTTTTTCCTTCGCGCAAGCATCAATTATTGATTGGGCCAGTTCCATATTGTTGACATTAAAAGCACCGATGGCAAAGCCGCCGGTATACGCCAGATCAAACATCGGCTTGGTGGTCATTAAGGGCATGGATTCACCTCATTTAGAAAAACAAATCGCCAATAACACCGGGGGCACATTCTAGGTCAAAGGCACCGCCTTGCCAAGGATGCCTGCCTCAGCGACCCCCATCACCGGCAACAACCTCTTCCGCAAGCCGTTGTCCACGGCCCTCAAGACCCGGCGGAAAATGACAGGCGGCGGGATAGATAATCCTGTTTCATCGCGGCTTTTGCCAAACGCAGCGTTTCTTCCGCCAGAGCATTGGCCCGGGCTGTACCCGCACGAAGGATAGCCAATATCGCTCCGGGATCTTTTTCGTAAAGTGCACGACGTAAACGCACCGGTTCAATGAGTGCCACCAACACCTCCACCAATTTTTTTTTGCACTCCACATCACCAATGGCTCCAGCCCGGTATTTTTCCTGCGCTTCGGCCACCCAGTTTTTATCCGGGTTGAAGGTCTCATGGAATATCCACAGCGGGTTATTTTCAGTGCGCCCCGGATCAGTCGCCCGCTTCCGATTCGGGTCCGTATACATACCCATCACCTTTTTGCGGATGGTATCGGAATCATCGCTTAAAAAAATGGCGTTGTTAAGAGACTTGCTCATTTTCAGCAATTGTCCGGATTCTCCCGGACCACCTGTGCCAACCAGCCGATGCACGCGGCCCAGCTTCGGTTGAATCACCGGGAACAAACCGCCGGCCTTCACGTAGTCCTCATCCGGCGTCTGGGGATTCACGTCACAATACATTTGGTCAAATCGCCGGGCCACCTCGCGGGTAAGCTCCAGGTGGGCCAGTTGATCTTCTCCTACCGGAACAAGTTCGGGGCGAAAGGCCAGAATATCGGCGATCTGTCCAATGGGATAAAGTAAAAATCCAAAACTGTAATTATCGCCGAGTTTTTTATCCCGAATCTCATCCTTCAATGTTGGATTGCGCATCAGCCGCGGAAACGGAACCAGCATGGCAAAAAAAAAGGCCAGTTCGGCAATGGCCGGCACTTCGGATTGAATAAAGATGGTGCTTTTAGCCGGATCTATACCGGCGGCCAGATAATCGGCAGCAATTTCCAGAACGCTTTCCCGGATTTCTGCTGGTTTTTCTACGCGGGTGGTAAACGCGTGAACATTGGCAATGATAAAATAACAATCAAACTCATCCTGTAGTTTCACACGGTTTTCCAGGGAACCAACCCAGTGTCCCAGATGCAACCGGCCCGTGGGTGTATCGCCCGTGAGAATTCGCGGTCGCGAGGAAACGGTGGTGGATGTCATGTAAAGTCTCCATGCTGCACCGGCGGCCGGTGCGACCAATATCGCAGGTATCAATGACCGCGGGCATTGGCGTTTATTATCCGGTTTGACGCAAACTTGTAAACCCGCACCGCCCCGCGCGGAGCCGGATGTTCCTGCCCACCTCCCACAATATTTCGGGCATGCTATTTCAGGATCGGGTATACTCGCATCGGCTTTAGCATGGTGCAAGGAGAACCAGGATGGACTCCGAATTATCAGTTTCTGCCTTTTCTCAAGCCTTGGAAACCTGCGAGAATTGCGGTCGTGTGATTGGCCGACTTGAACAGCCCTATTTATTTCAGGAGCACGTCGTCTGTTTCAGTTGCTGGCAGGCCATCTGGCAGGCGGCCGAGCCGTCGCTGGTGCCGTTCAATTCCATGCCAAGCTCTAATGGATCTGTCGGCCGCACGGACTTGCAAAACACATTTTCTGAAGTGGCCGTGGAATCCAACCAGCCGCCAGTCGCGGACATTCCCTCGCTGTTGGAAC
>JAJZNX010000040.1 GCA_021852275.1 Planctomycetota bacterium
TTGCCCGCAACCGGCCAGCAGCAGTGCGAGCAGAGCAACACAACACCCGCCCATCCATCTGTAGTTCAGCGTCATGAGTCCAACTCCATCATCAAGCGCCCCACCACCCCCGCAGTTGTGAACGCAGGACTATTATATCAGTTGCAGCGGACGGCGGAATAAACCCGCCAGCTTCCGCTCCTGCGGCCTGCCGTGGCGGTGGCACTGGTCATGCCGAATAGTGGAGTCAACCACTGAAATTGCGGCGATTAAAGCTCAGCAGCGCATTGTTGAAGGTAATAGTATCGCGCGGCAGCACAATTTCATGTTGTCTACGATCGCAACCTTGTAAAGTCTTCCGATCTCGGACTTTGGCGACTTTGGCGGCGATGGGAACGGTATCTATCTGCTGCAGCGAACAAAAAAGTCCCATCCGCAAATCAACCACAATTTGCGGATGGGACAGGGGATACCAGGGATGTTGAGCCTCAGAATCCGATCTGCAGACCGGCCGTTACGCTCTGGGCGTAGGTGTGGGGCCCGCCCGCAAATTGCGCTTCATAATCGGTGAAGACCCCGATGTTCTTGCTGATTTTGGCCGTGAGTGAAAATCCCATCAATGCAGTATCCCGAATCGGCCCGTTGGTCACCACCGTAAAGGCGCCGGAGCCCGTCCCGAGAAATGACGCGTTGATTCCGCGGCTGCTGTTGAGATACTCATGCGAATAAAACGCATTGAGCGAGGGCACCAATGTAAGCCAGTGCGTAACCGGCAGATCGTAAGACACGTGGCCGCCGATCTCCGACCGGAGCGATTCCACGCGTTGTTTCGACACGCTCAGGCCGAACGGGCTGCTGGTTTCACTGGTTCCCTGCACGTTGACGTGAGTGTAGTAGAGGCCGGCGAGCGGACCGAAGATCAGGTGCTTTTTGAGCGCTTTGAAGTCGTAGCCGCCTTCCAATGCCACGTTGTAGACGCTGCCGCCGGTGTCGCCCCGCGCGGACGTGAGCGAGCCGTCAAAATTAATATTGCGGTAAATGTCCGCATCCAAAATGGAATAGTCAAAAAGCCCGGCGAGGAATATCCCCTTCTTGTAATACGACGCATACGCCTGGAAGCCCAAATCCTGCAGCTTGGCGGAACTTTGAAATTGATCCAACGTCGCCTGCGGATCGGTGTACGAAATCGAGGCCCCGATAATCACCGGTTTGCACCAATGGTAATTGGTACCCAAAAACACGCTGCTGGCTGAAAAATGGGCAGCGCTGGGCGAATACGCAAAATCACCCGATACCCAGTTGTAGTAGGAATAAACGGACAGTCCTTTGGCATATTTCATGATTCCGCCCATCATGCCGCTATCAGCGCCGCTACCCTGACCCATCGACATGTCATTGGAATTCACCGTCCCACCCCCCATAGTCCCCATTGCGGGAGATGGCGCTGGTGAGTAATAGGAATCCTGAAGCATCTGGAAGACATTTTGATCAAAAAACACCTGTTCCTGCAGGGCAATATCGGGCAGATATTGATACACCGCCGGGGAAAGCTGATTGAGCGCCGTGTTCACCTGCGAAGGCGAACCGGAAAGAATCGCGTTGATCTGCGGTGAAATAGAGGTTGGCAGCGTTCCGGCCCCCTGAAGCGAGTTGAGATAGTTGCCGACGGCCATTTGATTTGGCGTGGTGGCATATTGAGAAAATCCACCGGCGGCCATCGCTGTTGACACTCCGACCACCAGTGCCGCCGCTCCAGCAGCAGTGGCGGCCTTGCCCACGCTTAACTTGCTGAGGCATATGAATCCCTTCCGTCGTGAACGCATGGTTTCTCCTTACAGGCATCATCTTTTCCCCGCTGGCTTTGAGCGCCACAAGGCGGGCGCAGAGCGATGCGGTTAAAAGAGTATTGTTTCCCGGTGCGGCAGAATAGTAGGCACCCGTTTTGCCCCAAGTCAAATCAGCCTGATTTGGATTTACGGTTTGGCCGTCAGATGTGAGTAATTTTTCAATTCGATGCCGTGGTCTCGCAGGCGCCGGACGACGGCCGGGGCCGTAATGCCCCGCCATTCCAAGTCACGCTGGGATACCAATCGGGTTGAACCCATCGGCAGGCCATCCGCGCTGCCGGGATGTACCATGATTTCGCCGATGCCAGCTGGCAATTTCTCAATGATCGCCAACCAGTGCTCCTCGCTGAATTTCCCCGTCGCTGCAAGTCCGTAAAACCAGTCGGTGGTCGCAATGCCATCCACCGCAAGCACGCGGGCCAGCTTGGAGGCCAATCGCGAAAGCACACGATACCCCATGCCACATGCGAGATCATCAAGAACAATCTCGCGTGCGCACCGAATCGCGCCGATGTTGTACTGCTTCGCCAGTTCGATGGCTATGTTCCCCAGCGCCGGCCAGTGGTGGATGTGCTTGTGGCTGTCGAGGTGGGTGGGCTTGATTCCCGCAGCAAGGGCCCATTCAATCTGCGCCCGCCATTCCTGTCGCGCCTCGTCCTGTGCGGCATGACTGAACTGCACCTTTCGGATCAGGGTCGGAACAGATTGGTCAAGCGAGGCGCTGCGTCCGTCGGCAGAGGGGTAGGCAATCAGCTTCAGGTTGCGAGATTTTGGCGTCCCTTGAGTTAAACACAGGTGAATGCCCACACCCAAACTCGGCAATTCTTTCGCCATACTTGCCGCACGTTCTGCGTCCGGCATGGTACACATCAGTGTGGTGCTGGTGAGGATTCCACGACGGTGAGAGTCGATAATGGCATCCGTTACCCCTGCGGAAAAACCAAAATCATCGGCGTTTACGATTACGGATGTCGACACCCGCGTATCTTCACGCCCAATTCAACGTCCTGCAACCGGCCGATAAATTTCCACCATCAAGAGCTTGCGGCCCCAATGTTGTGCCTGCCAAAGCGTCGGCGAAAGCACATCCAGCCGGTACCCCTTAATCGCACCACCCCGGTCCAGCACCGGCACCGGACGATCATGGTCATAGCCCGGCACCCGCACCATCATTCCAAATGGGATCAGATGGGTATCAGCAGCCACAAGGTGGCCGTCATTCGTCCAGACACTCTTTCCCGATGCGGTGGTCGTGCCGGGAAAGGGCCAGCAGCAAAAGCGATCAGGCGCATAGCTGGTTACCACCAACCGGAGGTGTTCCCACGGCACAAAATACTGGCCGTGATACCAGAAGCCGCGCCGGGCACGGGGTGTCGGTTTGGGGCGTCGATAAACAATGCGTTTGGGTGTCGGCCGAACCGTTCGAATCGCCGGCCGAGCCCTTTTGGTCGTGTGATGCGGGTTAGACTGAGCAACTTGCCGCACTACGACGGGCGCCGTGTGCGGAACAACAGCAGATACCTTTTGACCCGTGGAAGCACTGGCAAGTAGCCGTGGGATGTGGCCTAACCTCCAGAACAGGCTCAGCCCGAAAAATAACAGGATCAACAGGCCCATCAGGGCCCCAAGTTCCCATAATTCGCCACGGTTGAGATGCCGTGATCGCCGCATGTCGCAAATCTCCAAATACCACCGTTTGCGTCCGTGCGTCCATCAGCCATCCTGGCAAAGCCACCATTCCACTTTCGCGGAACAGCAATAGTGGAAAGACACTCACCGATCTAAAACATCAGTAACTGATTGACAGAAGTGTCTTCCCCGACACCCGGAATTTTACCCGGTGTGGGGGGTACGACAAAGCCAAAAGTACCTAGGTAGGGTGTTATAAGACCAAAAATCAGCCACTTATTCGTAATTACGATACTATTTTGCGATTTCGCGTATATTTGTATCAGATAATAAAAAAACCGCCGACACGTTCAAACGCATCGGCGGTTCGTTTTTCAAGCCCGCGAACCCAAAATTGGCCCGCGCGGTTGCCTCTTACTTTAGACTCGCCA
>JAJZNX010000207.1 GCA_021852275.1 Planctomycetota bacterium
CACCGGCCACGAGATCGGCGCGGCTGGAAAAGAGCATGACCGGATTTTGAAATTCAGCCACGACTTCCCGGAAAATGAAAATACTTTCCGCCTCAAGTTCTTTTAAGTGAGTCAAGCGCTGCGTCATCCAATCTCTTTCATTGCTGAAGCGTTATTCTTCATCAACCTACTATTCCCATAAGTATAATAGGTAATCGTTTACCTGGCAAGTCGTCACAGCCACCATCATTTTATCGGCTACACCTCCCAACGACCACCACCGGGGGGAATTGCCGCCGCTGCGGCTATCGGTTAACTTAGTTATCTGGCATTGGTTTGGAAGTGCTATGGATACGCGGACTCGCCACCGACACGCCCCGTGCTGACTGTAAAACATTGATGACATGGTAGATGCGAAAATGACCAATCCTGAACCCAAAGTCGGCAGTCCCATCATAGAGCCGCCCCTTCCCAGCACCCATCGCCCAGCCACCGATTCACCACGACAAATACCCCTACTGCCGGCGTTGGCGGTCGTCGAGACCCCGCGCTTTCATATTGTGGGCTATAGTGTCGCTGGCGAGGAAAGTGCCGTGCAGATTCCGGAATTAAATGTGGTTTTTGATATCGGCAAGTGCCCGCGACCGCTGCTGGTAAGCGACTTTTGCCTGCTTACCCATGGCCACATCGACCATAGCGCAGGCCTTGCTTATTACCTTTCACAGCGAATTTTTCAGGGAATGAGTCCCGGTACCATTCTCTGCCCCGCAAAAATTGCCGATGGGGTTGCCGGCATTGTTCACGCTTGGGCGGCTTTGGAAGGCAAAGTAGCCCCACATCGCATCGTGCCAATGGAAGTCGGCGATGAATTTGAAGTGCGTAAAGGATTGATCGCCAGGGCTTTCGCCACCTGCCACACTGTTCCCTCCTTAGGCTATACTCTGGTGGACCGGCGGGAAAAACTTCGCCCCGATCTGCTCGAACAGCGACTACCGGGCCACATTCTCCGTGAGATGAAGGATCGTGGCGAAAAGATAACATACACCGTGGACGTGCCATTGGTGGCGTATACCGGCGATACCGCTCTGGGAGAAACGTTGCTCCAAGATGGTGTGCGTGATGCCCAGGTGCTCATCACCGAGTGCACATTTTTTGACCCGAGCCACAAACGTCGGGCCGCCATTGGCCGACACCTGCATCTGGATGACCTGCTCGAGGTTTTACCGCAGTTGCGCAACGAGCTGATTCTGCTCGCCCACGTATCACGTCGCACTGGGCTGCGCTGGGCGGCCGGTACGCTCAAGCGTGCTTTGGCCAAGTCCAGCGTGCACCCGCGCGTGGAATTCCTGATGGATCACGCCCAGCATTTGCATGTGCGTCCCGGCAAGGCCGCCGCCTTTGTGCCGACAGAACCGCCCTCCGTCGATGAAACCGATGGATGAAGGCGGCCACGGCAGGAGATTGTTATGAACCGCAAACCGACGGCTTTGATCCTGTTGGCTATAACGAGTCTAGGCCTGCCGGCGGCAAAACAAACCGCCCCAACCGTCCGCGTTTTGCCCATTTGCATTACCGAAACCAAATCTATTTTGTTGGGCGGAGATAAAGACACAGTCGGCCCTTATCTGGCGCGGCGACAACTGCTGCAAGTGCGGCTGCAAGTCATCTCCCGGGCCATCAGCCATCCCCATCGTTGTTTGTCGCTGCAAATCCGCTCCGCCATGCTCAGCAACGGCGTGGCATTACAACTGATCCCTAAACAATTCGCCAACGCGGTGGCCATTCCACCCCAGATGCGTTATGCCATGCGGGCCGCCGGGGATTTGGGATTTCCGGTAGCCCTTAACTTTCTGCCCCCCGTCAACCACGTGCTGCGCATTGCCAGCCTGCAAGGCACTTTTGTAGTGGTCGCCGATGGCACCAGCAAAACGTTTACCATCGCCCGGGTGCGAAATCTGCTCGGGCATGAGATCCCGGCCACGGCACTGCCGGGCACCCACATTCGTGTACAGGTCGAGAAACAGCGGCCGAGGCCCAACGGTAAACCGGAAAAATTGTTGCGGCTGCGCATCTTCGGCCGGCCGGATATTCTGCGCGCCGTGGTGAGCACGGCGGCCGCTATTTCAAAATCAACACCCGCTCCCTCGGATATTTTTATGGACATACCGCACGGCATGGTGATAGCGATCCCGTTGGCGCAACCGTTGAGCGCTAAAGCAGCCCTGCAATTAACGCTGCGCATCCATGAAAAATTCTTCCGCGTTCCATTCGATCTCAAAAATCTTCCGCTACCGCGCTGACCGCAGCTCATTTCCACCCGCGCCGATCTCGTGGCCGGTGCCAGCACGCCCGTAGGCGGTAAACCGGGAATAACCGGCAAATAAAATTACCAACACCAGACCAATACCCGCGAAAAGGCTGGGGTCCAAGGTACGGCCCCAATTGCTGGCATGGGGACCAAATATCTTCACCGCATCGGAGGTAAACAACATCAACACGGCCGCCACCCACAGGGCCAACCATGCCCGTCTTGCGGCTTGCGCCGGGGCCTGATCATCCACGGCGATCATACCGGCCGCGGCGATGGTCAAAACCAGCGTGACATAATGAGGAACCCAACACCATTCCTCGGCCCAAAGCATAAACGCCGCCACAGCGCCAATTTCCATAATGTAACGACGGCATTGCAGGGTGGGTAAACGGCGGTACATCCACAGCAGCCCCGTCAGCCCGATGATCACCAGCACCATGCGCACCACCAGCCGGGCTGTGGCCGGCCGCAGGTTCAGCACGTTGACGTACCACAACTTTTGACCGCCGTGATGGGATGTAATAAACGCCGGCACATGGGTCAGCAGGCGATACAGAAAACTTGGAATTGATTCGCCGCTGTAAACACTCACCGCACCCTTGAGCACGTAAGGCGTAATCATGATGTGCGTCCACTGGTTCCACCAGATTAGATTTTGCTGCCAGCCGAAGGCCAGGGCACCGACCGGAAAAATCCAGAAGAGCGTTCCCAGCACCATGGCCGCGGCCACACGCCAGCGCCGTCGCCAGAGCATGTAGATAAGAAATATGATCGGCGTCACTTTGATACATACCGCCAGCCCGATCAACCAGCCAGCCAACCAGTCGGTGCGGGGCTGTTCCAGTTGCGCCAAAAAAAGCCCGGCCACCATCGGGGTCAACATGAACAGATTCATTTGGCCTTCCTGCATGTCGCCGATGATGGGCCAAAACCAGATTGCCGCCAACAGGGCGATGGCGGCCGCCGACAGCCGAACGCCCGCACGACGAACCATTGCCAGTACCATGTAAAAAATCGCCGCGACCATAAAAGGCTTGCAGCAAATCCAGACAAATTGAGCATTGGCCGGCGAAAACAATGCCAGCGGCGAAAGCAAATACAATGTTGATGGCGGCATGGGCCAAAGATCATTGACAAAATTCGCATGGTGGAACAAAAACCCTGGAAACATGTGCATCCAGCGGTCGAAATCATTGACATCCACCCGTGGGTGCTGATGGCTGTTGCGAACCACCCGATCGCGCATCTGAAAAGCGGTAATCACCGTCAAAACGCCCATGATTGACCAGACGGCGACCGTCATGAGCCGCCCCACCCCCGCAGGCAGACGATCCGGTGATTTACAACCCAATATTTTCTCGGACAAACCATTCTCCAGCCAGGGCGGCCTTAGGACAGGCCGCGGCCCCAGGGTAAAATTCACGGCCCAGCGCAAAGCCGAACCGCCCGCAGCGCTCCTCTATCGCTTGGACAAAGATACGCTAGGATTGCCATGCAGGCAATTCTGCGATAAAACTCATACCATGAAAACCACATGCACAAGATTTGGAACAATGGCTGATG
>JAJZNX010000044.1 GCA_021852275.1 Planctomycetota bacterium
GGGAGCGAGCACTACGGTTTGACCGCGGACCAGAGTTTGCGTTCCACCGCGTGGAAGTGCCGGGCCGTAGTTTGCAGTTGTTGCATCAGTTGCCGCACTTTGGCAGGCGGAATGGAGGGGTTCTTGGCGGCCGCGGCCAGTGCGGCTGCGGCATGGCGCAAGTGGCGGGCGGCACTGCCAAAGGAACGCACGGCATCGTAGAGGTTTAAGTTGGACATTTCTTTTTTCGACGGCTTGTAAATGAGCCGCCACGGGCTGTGGCGAATTTCCACACTGGCCTGCTTCAAGTTTTCCGCCGCCGCCTCAAGCGAACGAATTAAGGTGTTGATACGACCTTCATTGCGATCGACCATGGATTTAGCGGTGGTGGTGATGGCCGTGGTATTGGTGAATGTTTTGTTCACCAGTGCCAGCGTGCTTTGGGCACTGGAAAGCAGCTTATCGACATGTTTCAGCAGCACCGGCAGCTTTTGTTTAAGCGCAGCGGTGGCGGAGGTTAAATTATCCACCGCACCCACCCGGCCGGAATGGGCGAGCTTGGAAACCTGCACCAGCATATTATCGGCGCGGGCGGCGATGGCATCATACGTAGCCACCACCGGCTTGATCCGCTGTTGCACCGTTGCCAACAATTGGCTACCGGAATCCGCGGCGGTGTGAACGGCATCGGCAGCCTGGCCGAACTTGGTCAAATCCGTGTCCAGGCGCGGAATGGTGGTGGTATTTACCTTGGTCAGCGTCTGTTTAACTTGCGGAACCAAAGCCGTCACCGCAGCCACCACGCGGCTGGTGGGGTTGGCATGACCGCGCAGAATCAGATTTTTCGGCAGCGCCGGCCCGGTACCCAAATCGCTGAAATTGAGCCAACTGGTGCCGGTCAGGGTGCCGCCCACCGCCAGATAGGCCCCCTGGCGCAGGGTATACGTAGCGGGCAGCGAAAACCGCACGAGGATGTAGGGCTGCTCGGTGACCAGAGCCGGGCGGATAATGGTAATGGAGTCAACGGCACCAACGGTGTACCCCCCCACCCGCAAATTATCTCCGGGTCGTAAACCTCCCAGATCATCGCGCAGGGCAAACTTGGCCTGGCGTGTCTGCATGGGCACGAACATGGCCCGAACGCCTTTGATAAAAACGATCACCGCAAAAATCAGCACAAAACTGAGAATAATCAACAGCCCGGCCTTGAGCGAATTATGTTTTGATTGAGCCAAGCAACACCTTTCTAACCAAGTTGCAGGATATCTTTTTCATAATCTTCGTGGCCGCGCGGATCAGAAAGCGGGCCAACCGAGAGTCCATCGATGAATTGCCGGATCAGAGGGTCTTTACTGGAACGAAATTCATCCGGCGCACCCACCACAACAAATTTCCCATTATGCAGCAGAGCCATGCGATCGGCCACGCGAAAAGCGGATTTAATTTCGTGCGTGACCACCACGCTGGTAACACGCAACTTGCGGTGCAAATCTGCAATCAGGGTATCGATCTGGGCGCTGCTGACCGGATCCAATCCCGCGGTGGGTTCATCATAGAAGAATATCTGCGGCTGCATCATCAAGGCCCGGGCCAAACCGGCGCGTTTTTTCATGCCGCCGGAGAGTTCCGCGGGCATTTTATTCAGGTGCTGGCGCAAGCCGACCATTTGCAGATAAATTTTCACCATGATCTGGATGGTGGATTCCGCCAGATCCGAATGTTCACGCATGGTCAGGGCCAGATTGTCCGCCACGGTCATGGAATTGAACAAAGCTCCGCTTTGGAATAGAAATCCCACCGACTTGCGCCAATCCATCAATTGCGGCTCGGTCATGGAGCCGATACTGCGGCCGCCGGCGATAATTTCTCCCCCATCCAGCGGCACCTGTCCCATCATGGCCCGCAGCAGGGTGGATTTGCCGCTGCCCGAACCGCCCATGATGACCAGCGTCTGGCCGGGATAAATATCCAGGCTCAGGCGGTCAAAAATCACGCGATCGCCGAAGCGCTTGGTGATATTTTTAATGGCAATGACCGGATCGTCCATGGGCGGCTAAAACCCCAGATAAAAAAATGCGGCCGTAAACAACAAATCCACCAGAATCAGGGCGACAATGGTGTAAACCACGGTGCGGCTGGTAGCCAGCCCCACACCTTCCGCCCCCCCCTTCACGCGCAGCCCCATGAAGCAGGCAATGGAACTGATTAAAAGCCCGAATACTCCGGCCTTAATCAGCCCGGTTACAAAATCCTGCACATGCAGCATTTCCCGGCTATGGGCCAAGTATTGGCGTACCCCGATTCCCAACCAGAAAAATCCGACCGTCATGCCGCCGAAAACGGCCACGAGATCCCCCAGCACAGTCAGGCAAACCAGCATGATGATGGTGGCGAGTACCCGCGGCACCACCAGAAACCGAATGGGGTCGATGGCCTGCGCTTCTAAGGCCTCAATTTCCTCTCCGACCACCATGGTGCCGAGTTCCGCGGCAATGGCAGCGCCGCCAAAACCAGTGAGCACCACGGCGCTGACCAGCGGCCCAAGCTCGCGAAACGTCGCCAGCGACACAATGTCCGCCGTGAGCGGAACCACGCCGAAATTGGCCAGGGGTTTGGCCATCTGCAGTTCCAGAATAGCACCAATGCAAAACAACACCAGACACACAATGGGAATGCTGCTGATGCCCACGCGGTTCATCTGCCACCACAGATTGGCCCGACCGATGCGGCTACCGCGGCCGCCCACCAGCGATTCGTGGATGGCCGCCAGGGCGCGGTAGAGCATCAGGCCAAAGTCCCCTAGCACTTCAATGGCTTGCCGAAACAAGATTTACGCTCCTTCATGGGCCGGGGTCGCGGCCGAAACCGTAGGGACATTGGACTGGGGGCATATATCCACCGGCACGGCGAGGCCATCCATAATGGCGCGGCGTTCCACCTCCGGCAAATCATCGACAATCTTAAACATATCCCGTAAATCGCTGATTTCAACAAAGCCCCGCACCTGCGGACCCACATTGAGGAGAAAGATTCTTCCGCCCGGCGGCATGGCCCGCAGGACCTCGGCACACACCGCCAGTCCAGCTCCGTTGAAGCGCTCAGCCCTGGCCATATCCATAATTAACACCCGTGGTTGCCGACGGCGGATTGCCGCCAGAAAGCTTTCCCGCATCAACGGAATTTGTTCAAACAACGGCTGGCGCGTGAGGGCAAAGATCAGCGTATCCGTACACACTTCTTTGAACGAACCAAACTGGGCCAGAACGGTTTCATCTGTCTTGGTTTCCATCAGTGAGCTCCCATTTTGGCGTGCGCGTACCACTTGCGCCACCGGCCAATGGCCGTGCGACGATCCGCCCGCGAAGTATAGTACACGTAGCCGAAGTGCCGGCCGGTAATCACCTCCAGGGCGTTATTGGCATAAAACCGGACGGCCGGATCGTGGCTGGCCAAAGCGGTCAACAAAGCCGGGATGGCTTGGGTATCGCGGCTGGCCGCCGCCTGTTTCATAGCCGGAATCTTTAAGGCTGGATCCGGGGAAGTCAGGGAGGGTCGGCCCAATCCAAAGCTGCATCCACCCAGAGCGGCGCAGGCCGCGATCATGACCCACCACCGATGCCACCTTGTCCTGAACACCGCAAGAACCATAGCCCGTATCCGATCCGGTCAGACCAATCTTGAGCACTATCATAGCCGCCGCCGGTCAGAGTTGCACCGTCAAAAAAGCAGGCCGGTGGGCCGACGCCAATCCGTCGACCCACCGGCCATAATTCTCCCCTCCCTCCAGCGAAGCCATGCGGTGTCGGGCGGTCAGCCCTCTGGACACCAGTCACCCCCGCTTGGAGGCTGGAAAGCTCGG
>JAJZNX010000042.1 GCA_021852275.1 Planctomycetota bacterium
TTGGAAGACGGGGTTCGTGGGACGGACACCGTATTGGCCCGCGTTAGGGGCCGCATCAGCGGTTGCCACCGTCGCCGGCAGCCAAGGCCTTGCGGGCGGCCACAAACGCCGCCACTGCCCGGTCCAGATCCGCGGTTTCATGGGCTGCGGAAAGCTGCACCCGAATGCGCGCCTTGCCCATGGGCACCACCGGATAGCTGAACGCCACTACGTATACGCCCTGCTGCTGCAGCAGCTCCGCCATGCGCACCGCCTGTTGCGCTTCGCCAAACATCACCGGCACAATCGGGTGCTGGCCCGGAATCAGGGTAAAATTTTCCGCCATCATCCTGGCCCGGAAATGGGCGGCGTTAGCCCGCAGTTTCTCGCGCAGTGGTCCGGCATCTTTCATCATCTGCAGCGCGGCCAATGAGGCTTCCACCACACATGGAATAACGGCATTGCTGAACAGATAGGGCCGGGAACGCTGTCGCAGTAAATCAATCAGAGGCTTTTTGCCGCTGGTATAACCGCCGCCCGCACCCCCCAGGGCTTTGCCCAGTGTGCCGGTGATAATGTCCACCCGGTTCATCACGTCGAAATGTTCATGCGTTCCCCGGCCGTTGGCACCCATAAAACCCACTGCATGTGAATCATCCACCATGACCAGGGCATGGTAACGATCGGCCAGATCGCAGATGGCCGGTAAATTGGCCAGGTGGCCATCCATGGAAAATACTCCATCTGTGGCGATGAGCCGGAAGCGAGTTCCGTCATTTACCGCCTGCTGTAGTTGCTTTTCCAGGTCTGCCATGTCGTTGTTGCGATAGCGGTAACGGCGGGCCTTGCACAGGCGTATGCCATCGATAATAGAAGCGTGATTGAGTTCGTCGCTGAGCACGGCATCCTGGGCTTCGAGAATGGTTTCAAACAAGCCGCTGTTGGCATCAAAGCAGGACGAATACAAAATGGTGTCCTGCGTGCCCAGAAATTCGCTTAAGGCTGTTTCCAGTTGGCGATGAATGTCCTGGGTGCCGCAGATAAACCGCACCGAGGCCATGCCGTAACCGCGCTGATGCAAAGCCCGGGTGGCCGCGGCCACGATGTCCGGGTGGTTGGCCAGCCCCAGGTAATTGTTGGCGCAAAAGTTAAGCAGGGATGGGGCATCAGCCAAGCGCACCTGCGGGCCTTGCGGCGAGATGAGGATGCGTTCCTGTTTTTCCAGACCCTGCTGGCGGATGTTTTGCAATTGCTGATGGAGGTGTTGGGCGATGGCGTCAAACATGGGTGTTATTCTCCGTGCGGCATTATTCATCGGCCCAGGTGAGAATAACTTTGCCGCTGTGGCCGGAAAGGATGGCGTCAAAGCCCTTTTGAAACTCGCGATAGTCAAAGCGATGCGTGATGACCGGCGAAATGTCCAGGCCGCTTTGAATCATGGCGGTCATTTTATACCAGGTTTCGTACATTTCCCGCCCGTAAATTCCCTTGATGGTCAGCATGTTAAAAACAACAGTGGTCCAGTCGATGGCAATAGGTTCAGTGGGAATGCCCAGCAAGGCGATTTTGCCGCCGTGGCACATGTTGGCCAGCATGTCCCGCAGTGCCGCAGGGTTGCCGGAAACCTCCATGCCCACATCAAAACCTTCTTTCATGCCGAGTTGCTTTTGGGCCTCGGCAATGCTGGATTGGCCTGCATTCCAGGCTATAGTGGCCCCCATTTTATTGGCCAGTTCCAGGCGATGAGGGTTTACATCTGTTACCACAATATAGCGGGCACCGGCATGGCGGGCCACGGCCACGGCCATCAGACCAATGGGTCCGGCACCGGTAATCAGCACATCTTCGCCCAGCACATCAAACGACAAGGCGGTATGGACGGCATTGCCAAAGGGATCAAAAATGGAGGCAATTTCCAGGGGCATGGCAGGCGGATGGGCCCAGATGTTGGTAACCGGCAGAGCAATGTACTGGGCAAATGCTCCCGGCCGATTTACTCCCACCCCGCGGGTGTCTTTGCATAAGTGTCGGCGACCTGCCAGACAGTTGCGGCACCGCCCACAAACGACGTGTCCTTCGCCGCTGACGAGTTCGCCGGGAGAAAAATCGTGAACGTTGGCCCCGATGGCTTCCACCCGCCCGACAAATTCATGTCCCACCGTCATGGGAACGGGAATGGTTTTTTGGGCCCACGAATCCCAATTGTAAATGTGCACGTCGGTGCCGCAAATGCCGGTTTTAAGCACCCGCACCAGCACGTCATTGATGCCGATGGTGGGAACCGGAACGGTTTGTAGTTCCAATCCTTTTTCCCGTTTGGATTTCACGATAGCCTGCATTGTGGAGAGCATGATGAACACCCCTTTCCGCCAAGCCGGCCAGCATAACATGCCGTGTGTCGGCGACAAGGCTGCAACCGCGGCGTGTCACGCCAAAGTTAAAATGTCCGCTATTTAGCCAAAGTTAAAATGTCCTCTTTTGCGGGACGTGGCGCGTTGGGCTTAAGGGATGTTTATTGGCCCATGTGCCGCAATGGGGACGGCAATCTGGCACTATGCCCGCGTGAAAATGTTGGTGGGGGCGATGTTTGGGAAACTCACGGGAACAATGCCCGCGGCTAAACGTGGTGAATGCTGCGGGGCTTGATGGTTGACGATCAGACCTCTGAAGCTGGGGCATGGCACCAGGCTGCCGGTGAAGTCCGCTTGCCTAGCAGGCCGCGCCCATGCACAATACAGCACGCCTCCGGCGCCATGAGTTGACCGTCGGCGGTTAAGTGCAGCGGTGTTGCTGCAGGCCTCAGACGGCAATGGTTATCGAACGTGTGGAGTAACAATCGCGGGTGGTTCTGCTTCAAACTATCAATCTGGTCAAACGCTACGGTGGCCGCAGTGTTGTCAATAATGTGGCCTTCGCCGTGGAGCACCGCGAAGTAGTGGGTCTATTGGGCCGCAATGGTGCCGGTAAAACTACCACGTTTCGCATGGTGATCGGCATGATCAAGCCGGATTCGGGCACGGTGCTTTTTGACGGTGAAGACATTACGCGATTGCCGATGTACCAACGGGCACGCCGGGGCATGGGCTATCTTTCCCAGGAACCGTCGGTGTTTACCCGTTTGACGGTGGAACAAAATCTCCAGGCCATACTGGAAACCACGCACCGCAGCCGGGAGCAGCGCCGTATCGAAGCCGAGCGGCTACTGACGCAGTTTGGCCTGAAAATTATCCGACGGCAAAAAGTGTATACCGTTTCGGGCGGCGAACGGCGCAAACTGGAAATCGCCCGGGCGCTTATTACCAACCCATCCTTAATTCTGCTGGATGAACCCTTCAGCGGGGTGGACCCCATTGCGGTGGAAGATCTGCAGCAGGAAATACGCCAGCTTAAAGAGGGATTGGGTAAAACCATTTTAATCACGGATCATAATGTGGAACGGACTTTGGAAGTATGTGACCGGGCCATCATTATTTCTGATGGCAAGGTGATGGCTCAGGGAACGCCGCGGGAACTTATCAACAATCCGCTGGTCCGGCAAACGTATCTGGGGCATTCCTTCAAGGGTGATGAGTTTGGTTAGGGGCCGGCCGTTAATGCACGGTGGCATAGCCATGGATTATTGCTAACATGACGCGCGATAACCGCGGCGGTGCCATTGTGAGGATGATGTCAACATGACGGAACAACGTTATATTTCTATTGATCTGGGGGCGGAATCAGGGCGGGTGATGCTGGCCCGCGTTGGGGAAAATGGGATTTTCCTGGAGGAAATTCAGCGTTTTGCCAACGGCCCGGTGGCGGCCGCAGGTACGCTGTATTGGGACATCCTGCGGCTATGGCAGGAAATTCAGACAGGCATCGCCAAAATTACCGCGGAAAATCCGGTGATTGCCGGCATCGGCATCGATACCTGGGGGGTCGATTTTGGTTTGCTGGATGGCCAGGGGCAATTGCTGGCCAATCCGGTGCATTACCGCGACAGTCGCACCCAGGGCATGGTAGAGAAATTTTTTGCGAAGATGCCGCGGGAAAAAGTTTTTGCCATCAGCGGCATTCAGACCATGGAGCTTAACACGCTGTTTCAACTTGTGGCCCTGAAGCAGCGCAACCCGGCGATGCTGGATCATGCCAAATGTCTGCTATTTATTCCGGATCTCATTGCGTATTGGCTGACCGGGCGGGCGGCCAATGAGTATACCATTGCCAGTACGTCGCAGATGCTGGATGCCAGAACGCGGCAATGGTCATCAGAGATACTTGCGGCAATGGGGGTGTCCAAGGCATTGTTTCCACCGATGCTGTTTCCGGGCCGCCCCGATTCTAATTTTGGCCCGGTGCAAAATGCCCCGGGCCGAGCGATCAAAGCCACCGGCGTGCCGGTGCTGGCCGCAGGCAGCCACGATACCGCCAGCGCCGTTGCGGCGGTGCCTGCCAGCGGTGAAGACTGGTTGTTTTTATCCAGTGGCACGTGGAGCCTGCTGGGAGCGGAAGTTGCCACTCCGGTGCTGACCCCGGCGGCGATCAAGTACAACGTTACCAACGAAGGTGGTGTGGGAGGACGTATTCGACTGCTTAAAAATATTCCCGGCCTGTGGCTGCTGCAGGAATGTCGGCGGGCCTGGGCCGCTGAGGGTAAAGATTTTGACTACAAAACGCTGGTGCAGTTGGCTCGCGAAGCGCCAGCCAAGATGGCCCGGCTGGATCTGGATGATCCGGCGTTTCTGGTGCCCGGCAACATGCCGGAAAAAATTGCCGCCCAGTGTCGGCAGGCGGGGCGGAAGGTGCCGGAAACGCCGGGGCAATTCGCCCGCGTGATTCTGGAAAGCCTGGCTGAGCGATATGCCCAGGTGGCTGCCATGCTCGCCGAATTGACCGGGCGCAAGTTTCGGACTTTGCACATTGTGGGTGGTGGCTCGCAAAATGAGCTTTTGTGCCAGATGGCGGCGGATGCTACCGGCTTAACGGTGCTGGCCGGTCCGGTGGAGGCCACGGCGCTTGGCAATGCAGTGGCCCAGGCCATGGCCACCGGACAAATTGCCTCGCTGGATGAGGGGCGACGGCTGGTGGCCAAAACGGCGGAGGTACGTACCTATCGGCCACACTGCCCGTAATACCGCGGAACAACTGTTGCTGATTTAACTTAAGGATTGCCACGTATGCTCAAGGGAAAATTGTTGCATCCGCAGATTGTCGCAGCGCTGGGCAGGGCCGGTCATAGCAGCCGGATTTTAATTGCCGACGGCAACTATCCGGTTTCCACCCGCTGCGGGCCTAACGCAGATCTGGTTTACCTGAATCTGTCGCCGGGGCTGGTGGCGGTAACCGATGTACTTGCGGCTTTGGTTACAGTGGTGGAAATTGAAGACGCGGCGGTGATGCAGCCGGCGAAAACCGGCCCGTATGCCCTGAAAAGCGATCCGGACATTTTTAAGGATTTTGCACGCATTCTGGGGGAAAAAGCGGCTGGCAAACCGTACTTCCCGCTGCAACGCCTGGAGCGTTTTAAATTTTACCAGGAGGCTTCGTCCGCGGATGTGTGTTTAACCATTGCCACCGGCGAGCAGCGCATTTACGCTAACTTGCTGCTGACTATTGGGGTCGTGCGGTCTGTAAACTGAATATCCACACCTGGCCACTAAACATAATATGAACCTGTTGCGTTGTGCGCGTACGCGGGGTATGTTGTTACATGCGTGCTGTGCGGCAGCACCGTTCAGTGCAGCCGCATCAGCAAAAATTGCGGTATTTTTTTCGGAGAAACGAAAATGAATAGTGGCTTAAAGCGAATGGTAATGGTTTGTGGCCTTACGGCCGTGCTGTTGGGTCTGGCTGCGGCGAACAATGCCTCTGCGGCCCCGATACGTGTATCCTGCGTTGGTGACAGCATTACCCAGGGAATAGTCCCGAATCCGCAGAAAAATGCCTGGCCGGTAGTGCTGGGCCGTATTCTTGGCCGCGGGTATCGGTCCATCAACTGCGGGCACAGCGGGGCTACAATGTTAAAAAAGGGCGATTTGCCTTACTGGAAGCAGCCGGAATATAAAAAGGCTATTGCCTTTCACCCCAATATTGTGGTGATAATGCTGGGCACCAACGATACCAAGCCATGGAACTGGAATAAGCATGGTAAAGATTTTCTGGGTGATACCGAAGCCATGATTCGGGTGTTTAAGGCGTTGCCGACGCATCCGCGGGTGTATATCTGTCTGCCACCCAAGGTGGTCAAACCGGCATACGGCATCAATGAAAAAAATCTGGTCGCTGGCGTAATTCCTGCTATCCGCAAGGCGGCCCGGGCAACCCATACCGCCATCATCAATGTTTTTCGCGGCTTGCCGGGCAAAATGAAATATTATGATTCTGATGGCGTACACCCGAATATCAAAGGTGAAGCGATCATGGCCCGCATCATTGCCAAGGCCATCAAACGCAGGCACTGAATTATCGCGGTGGCAAATCCCGTATTTCCTTTTGGCAGTTATTTTGACCATAGCGGTGATGGCGTTTGATGGGTCGATCCGGCGGTAACCGATCTGAGTTTGATACTGCCGGTGACCGGCAAACGTGGCGTGGCCTTGCTGCCATAATTAGCGTATGATGGCCGGTCATTCGCCACCAAAGCCTGGTGCCTGGCCTATATTGGAGCGCTAAACAATGGTCACCGAAGAAGGTAAAGAACTTCGTACGAATGATCTGGCCGACAGCTTTGCCGGATTGTATGTTTTTCTCCGCCAGAACTGGATGTTTCTGGCATTGATCATCGCCTTGATTATTCTGGCGTTTGAACTGTATAAAATACACCAGAACAATGTGCTCGCTACACAGCACCAGGCGTGGGCGCAGCTTGCTGAATATCAGACGCCGCAGGATCTGCAAAAGCATGTCATTTCAAAATTTTCCATTCCTGCGGTGCAGGCCCAGGCGTATGTAAAAATCGGTGATTTTTACCTTACGCTGGTGAACTTGGGTAATCCACCTAAAATTGCGGGTGTTACTGCCACAAAAAAACAGGCTTTGCATGGTGCCGCCATGGCATTTGGAGCAGTGGTGCAAAAGTTTTCCAGCCAGCCGCTGACCTATGCCCGGGCGGAGCTTGGCTTAGCTCAGGTATATGAAGACCGCGGTCAATGGGCCAAGGCCAAAGCTCTTTATCAATCCATGTTGGCGCCCAATGCCTCGGCGGCGGAAAAATCGTTGGCCGTGCTCATCGAGTATCGCCTCCATAGACTTAGCCGATGGGCTCGGCCGGTCTTGATTGGCTATGCTCCGATTAAAAAAACGACGGTTCCGCCTGTGGGCGGCGGTGCGGTAAAACCGGGCGGTAAAGCCGCGCCCACTGCCACACCGGCAAAATCAACCACTGTTACCACTAAACCGTGAGATCGCTTATGAGCCAATTGCCATCCGATGCGGCGAGCCAAACGGTAGCGGCAGGTTCCAGTGCGCCCCTGCTTTCTCAAAGCGTGGACAATTTTCTTGCCTCTCTGGCGGCTAAATCGCCGGCACCAGGCGGGGGCGCTGCTACGGCACTTACCGGTGCGCTGGCGGCAGCTTTGGCCCGCATGACCATTGAATACACTTTGGGCAAGCCTCGATTCAAATCGGTGGAAAGCGATCTTGCCGCGGCTTTGGGCCAGCTCGCCAGGGCCCAGTCGGCTTTGCAGGAGCTGGTTGAAGAAGACAACGCCGCCTACGACGCGCTATCCAAGTTGCTTAAGCTAAGTCCAGCCGAGCGGCATGCCCGTGACGAATATCAGCCCGCCGTGGCCGCCGCCATTGCCATACCTGAATCTGTGGGGACATTTGCATTGGCTGTGCTGGAATTGTGCGGCCAATTGCCGGACAAGATCAATCCGCTGCTGATTTCTGATTTAGGCATTGCCGCAGAGCTTGCCCATGCCACCGTACATGCCGCCAGGCTCAATGTGCTTATCAACCTGCCGCTGCTGGATGCTGGGCAGGCCGCACCGCACCGCCACAACATGGAGGCGCAATGTAAAAAAGCCGATGCCCTCCACGGCCCAATCAAGGCCCATTTCCAGCAGAACTGCTGACGCATAAAGACAAAGTCAACCAGACTGTTGTCTGGCCCAAATGTTTTCCCGGCCAACCAGATTCCGGATCAGAGACAATCATCAAACGGTTTGGCCAGCCGCTTAAAGTCTGCTGTTCCCACATGAACAGTACCCCACGATTCGGAACGGCGCTTCATGTGTTGGCGGTAATCTGCAACGCTGATGGCCATGGTGGAATACCATTTTTCCCCGAAAACAAATAGATCTTTGAATGGTGCATCTTTCGGTTCCTGGGTCCAGGCATAAACAAACACGAACATAGCTGCAAAGCTTTCGCCGAAAATTTCCTGCCACTGCCGCAGATCGTCGATGTCTTCACGTGTGGCCCAGGTGGGCAGCGATACCGACCCGCTGTTTACCCGGCACGCCCGCCCCTTAACATCCACCAGCAGCTTGGTGGCCCCAGGCCGATACACTACAAAATCAAAACTTTTCAGCTTGGCATTGCCGAATAGAGCCTTTTTGGCTTCATCCACGGCAATGTAAGGTAGACCGCGCCGCCGCAGATAATCTTCAAATGCCACTTCATAATGTGTGGAAGATTTGGATCTTGGTCCCATGAAATTCGTGTCCTTCACTTGCGCCAGACTCAAGGCGGCAAAAAAGCCGTGGCCTGCACCTCAGTCCTGCCGGCCCGTAAACTCCTGCCCGGCTTGCTCAAGGGTAGAGTGAATTTGCTCCACAGCCTGGCTGACCGGTACTTCCCGCTCGCTGCGGTCGCAGAGATTTTTAATTTTCACAACACCTCGCTGGTATTCCTGGTTCGCCAGAATAATCGCCAGTCGGGCCTCGCTGATGGCCGCATCCTGCAGCAGTTTGCCGATGTTTTTGGTGCTGCGGTAGCTTTCCACGGCATGAAGTCCGCGGCGAATAATTTTTTGGCCGTCGGCACTCCATCGGGAAGCGCGAAGGTCCGCAATCAACCGTGCCGCGGGCTGTCCATTTTCCAGAGCGTTGACGACAAAAACATCGGGCCGGTGCAGTAAATTGGATGGTAGTTTGCCCCGCTGGCGCAGCACTATCTCCAGAACTACATCACCCATGCCAAAGCCCACTGCGGGCAATGCGGGGCCGCCAAACATTTCAATGAGCTGATCATACCGTCCGCCGCCGGCAATGGCCCGGTTTTCACCGCCGATATCCATGACTTCAAAGACAAAGCCGGTGTAATAGGCCAGTCCGCGTACCACGCCGATATCAAAACGGCAGTAATCGGCCATACCGGCATCGCTGATTTTTTGTTCGAAGGCAGCGATGGAATTGCGCACCTCCGCCGGCCAGGAGGCCATCAATGTTTCCAGGGCGGGGCCGGCTACCGCGGTTTGCGAAATGGCATCGGCCAGCATTTCAAAGTGGCCGCGTTCAACTTCATCACAGTTTCGCTGCGTGTACAATTCGCTGCGTGCGGCGGCACTGAGTTTTCCCAGGCGATCAAGAATGAAATAAGCATCGGCGATGCGGTGCGGCTTTACAAAGGTGCTTACCAGGGCCTGGGTCATGAGTTCCCGATGGTTCCAGCCGATGCGGAAATCTTTGGTGGTTAACCCGAATTCCCGCAGGGCATCCACACACAGCATCAGTACTTCCTGGTCCGAGCGCGGGGTGGCGTCACCGATGAAATCCACATTCCACTGCATAAATTCGCGCAATCGCCCTTTTTGCGGCTGTTCCGCCCGATAGCATCGCGGAATGGCAAACCATTTAATCGGCCGCGGCAGGCCGGCGGCCTTTTCGGCTACCATCCGGGCCAGCGTTGGTGTGAATTCGGGGCGCAGGGCCAGTTCCCGCGCCGCCCGGTCCACAAAGTAAAACAGTTGCGATACTATTTCCTCGCCGCTTTTCACGCGGTACAAATCCATCGATTCAAAGGTCGGGCCATCAACTTCCACAAAGCCATGGCGAATGGAAACCCGTCGCCAGATATCCTCGATGTACCGGCGTACGGCCATGGAGTCGGGGTAAAAATCGCGTGTACCTTTGGGTGGTTGAAAAGTCAGTGCTGTCATGGCGGAAAGTGTAAACGATGCGGCGAGTTTCTGGAAATGCCCGGGTGGCTATCTGCTGGTGGCGGGGAATGAGGCTGATGGGGTTGCTATCGCAATTGCCGCAACTCCATTACAATACCGTCGTTTAATTCAGGGGCGTGAGTTTTCGGCCCGTGGCCGGCGCGGCAGAGATTGCGGCGGATTCGAGATGGGCAAAAGCTGAAAACCGCCGGCTGGTTACGGGTTGACGGCGAAATGAAATTGAGGTTGGCCTCCATACTGCCCGGGAAGTAATGCCCCTGGTATGGCCGGCTGGTAACGTTAGAGGTATTGTGCCACCGCTATTTTTATACGTATTACAAGGTCCGGACAAAGGACGTCAGTTTGATCTGGATACCGCAGATGCGGTGCTGCTGGGTCGGGCCAGCGAACAGGTGCCGCTGTCAGACCTGACAGTATCCCGTCGCCATGCGCGACTGGACTGGAATGCGCCGTTCTGGCTGCTGGCCGACGAAGGTGGGGCCAATGGCGTATTTATCAATGGGGTCAAGATCACGAAATCTTCCAAGCTGAAGGTGGGTGATCAGATTCGGCTGGGCAGCACGCTGCTGGTGTTTGGAGCGCCAAGCCAGAATGTGAGCCTTTCTGAAAGTGAAGAGGTGGACAGCCCGGGCGGCGGCGAACCGGGCGATTCGGCGATTATTTCAACAATTCCCAGCAGCGATGATTCGGTGGTGTTGGCGGCACCGGAACCTTCGCAGGTGGCCATGGCCCATTTCCGGGTGTTGCTGCAGATATCCGCAGCCATATCCAGCGTCTTTGACCAGGTGCAGTTGCTTAACAAAGTGATGGATCTGGTGTTTGAACAACTGCGTGCGGATCGCGGCTTCATCGGGCTGATTGACGGTACTTCCGGGCAGGTAACGCCGGTGGTGGTGCGTTATCGCAATGAAGAGCAGGTGGGGAAAATTGCGGTCAGCCAGACCATTATCCGCCACGTACTGGCCAAAAATGAGGGCGTGCTGTCCAGTAACGCCATGACCGACCAGCGTTTCTTGCGAGGTAAATCGGTACACAACCTGACGATTCGCAGCGCGATATGTGTACCGATCAAGGGGCGGGAAAAAAATCTTGGCGTCATCCACCTGGATTCCAGCGTGGCCAACTATTCTTACACCCCGGATCAATTGCGATTGCTTACCGCCATTGGGTTGCAAACAGGTCTGGCCATCGAAATTGCCCGTTTATACCAGGAAAGCGTGCGGCAGGAACGTCTGGCTGCCACCGGCCAGACTGTGGCCTCGCTTTCCCATTCCATCAAAAACATTCTCCAGGGGATGCGCGGGGCCGCGGACGTAGTGGAGCTGGGCCTGAAAAAGCAGGATATGGATCATATCCGCACCGGCTGGTCCATTTTGCATCGCAATCTGGATAAGGTACAGGCCCTGACCATGAACATGCTGGCTTACAGCAAACCCAGGACGCCCAACTATGAACTGACCAACCTTCCATATGTACTGCATGAATGTCTGGACCTGGTGGCAGCCCAGGCGGAAGACCGCAAAATTACCCTGCTCACGGAAATCAACAAAGATCAACCGCCCGTACCCGCTGATGCGGATGGCCTGCATCAGGCTGTGCTGAACCTGATTACCAACGCGATGGATGCGGTGGAACCCGGGCGCGGCGTGGTCACCATTACCAGTGATTTTGATGCACTGAATCAGCAGGCGGTAATTGAAGTACAGGATAACGGCACCGGCATCGCACCCGATGCCCTGGGGCGCATTTTTCAGCCGTTTTATTCCACCAAAGGCCAGAAGGGAACCGGCCTGGGCCTGGCGGTAACCAAGAAAATTATTGATGAACACCGCGGCACCATTCAGGCTACATCCACCCTTGGCGGCGGCACTACGTTTCGGATTACGCTGCCCATGGCTGTGGGCCAACATGGCGATTCCGAAAAAACCCTTGGTCCGACGGTGTAACTGACGAAGTGCGGGTGTGATGATGGCCAAACGCAAAGCTTTCCGGTCTGCCGCTGGCGCGGCGAAACCTGCAGCCGACTCCTCGCGGCTTGATCATGCTTCAGGCAAATCCTGGCAGGCCCGCATCGGCGGGGGCCGCGATGCGCTGGCCGAGCAATTTGTGGAATCACTTTCTTTCGATCAACGCCTGGCCCGGCATGATGTCGCCGGCTCGATTGCCCATGCCACCATGCTGGCAAAGATGAAGCTGATTTCCAAAGATGAACTGGAGCAGATTAAGACCGGCCTGAACAAAATTCTCGCCGATATTGAGGCCGGAACGTTTCGTTTTGATATCTGCCAGGAAGATATCCACATGGCCATCGAGGCAGCCCTGATTGCCAATATAGGCGACGCCGGCAAAAAGCTGCACACCGGGCGATCGCGCAATGATCAGGTAGCTCTGGATGTGCGTTTGTGGTGTCTTGAGGCGATAGACGTACTGACGGCAAAGATAGCGGAGTTGCAACGATCTCTGGTGTCGCTGGCTCGAGAGCAGGGATCCGCCCCGATGCCCGCGTATACCCATCTGCAGCGTGCCCAGCCGATTACCATCGGACATGAATTGCTGGCTTATGTGGAAATGCTGCAGCGCGATAAAGATCGCCTTGCGGATTGCCGTCGCCGCACGGCGGTCTCGTCTCTCGGTGGTGGAGCCGCGGCCGGTTCCACGCTTCCGCTGGATCGCCAATATACCGCGTCTTTGCTGAACCTTCCCGCAATTACCGATAATTCGCTGGATTCCGTCAGCGATCGCGATTTTGTCGCGGAATTGGTCTTCTGCCTTTCCCTTGTCGGTGTGCATTTATCCCGCTGGGCCGAACAATGGATTTTGTATTCTTCCACCGAATTCAACTTCATCCGCATCGCCGATGAGTACACCACGGGCAGCAGTATGATGCCGCAGAAAAGAAACCCGGATATGCTGGAGCTTACGCGGGGCAAGGCGGCCGGTATTTTGGGCAGCCTGGTTTCGTTGCTGACCATGCTCAAAGGTCAGCCGCTGGCCTACAATCGCGATATGCAGGAAGACAAACGCTGGCTGTTTTCGGCCTATGACACGGCGGAAGCGTGCCTGGCGATGGCGGCCAGAATTGTTGCCCATACGCAGTTTAACGCCGAGGTTATCAGTGGGCGACTGGATGAAGGATTCCTGGATGCCACCGTTATGGCGGAATATCTGGTAAGAAAGGGAGTGCCGTTTCGCACCGCCCATCATGTGGTAGGCAGGCTGGTGTCGCTTTGTGAAACCAGAAAATTGCAGGCTTTGCGCGAGTTGCCGCTGGATTTGATGCAGCAGCAATGCTCGGTTTTTGGAGCGGATGTTTTTGAGGTGCTGGGGGCGGCCAAGGCGATTCACGCCTATCAAACCCACGGCGCCGGCGGCGTGCGGCAATTGCATCTGCAGTTGGCCAAGTGGGATCGACTATTGCCGGACTGACGGGTTAAGCTCAATTCTTTTTACCTTGTTCCAAACGGCGGCGGATGATCCAGATTCTGCAATCCCGCAGCCCGTATTGCGTTTCTTGCCTGATAAAATACCACGGCAGAGACACCACGCGATCTCCGCTGGCCGCCAGGAGCCACTGGATCCGCGCGTAACCTGCCGAAAACCAGCCCAGTCGCGATGGCGATTGACTCCGTGGTACTTTTCGGGCATTATTGCCACATGGAATACCACATTGTAGAGATTTCTTGTTCCTTGATCCGCAGCCGGCGGTGGAAGGTTGGGCCGCGCGGTCTGTCCAGCGTGACTGCGCCGTGCCGCTGCTGCGGCACCTGTTCGGAGGAGATGTCGCCATGAGTCATTCATCCGGAGCTACGCAAGGCTTGCTGTCAACCGAAAAGATTATCGGAGAAGGCATTACCTTTGACGATGTGCTGCTCTTGCCCATGCGCAGCGACCTGGTGCCGGCGGAGGCGGATGTACGTACCCGCATCACCCGCAATATCGAGTTAAACTTGCCGCTGCTTTCCGCGCCGATGGATACTGTTACGGAATCGGCCTTGTCGATCGCACTGGCCCAGGAAGGGGGGTTGGGCTGCATTCACAAAAATATGCCGGTGGAAATGCAGTGCCGCGAGGTGGAAAAGGTCAAGCGTTCAGCCAACGGCATTATCACAGACCCGGTGAGTTTGCCCCCGGATGCCACCGTAGGTCGGGCCAGACAAATCATGAAAGAACAGAATATCAGCGGCATACCGATTGTGCTGGCCGATGCGGGGGAACTGGTGGGTATTCTCACGCGGCGCGATATGAAGTTTCACGAAGGAGACGACCATCGTCCGGTGCGCGAGGTGATGACCAAAAATAATTTAGTAACCGCTCCGCCATCAACGTCATTAGAGCAAGCGGAGGGCCTTTTGAACACGGCACGCGTGGAAAAGCTGCTGCTGGTGGATGACCGGCGGCGGCTCAAGGGCATGATTACCATGCGCGATATTGAAAAAATTCATCAGTTCCCGTTTGCCTGCAAAGATTCCCGCGGACGGCTGCGCGTGGGCGCTGCGGTTGGCGTAAAACAGTATGACCGCGTCGCTGCGCTCATTCAAACCGGTGTGGATGTGGTGATTGTGGATACCGCCCACGGCCATTCGGGCAATGTGCTGGAAACCGTGCGGGAAATAAAAAAACGCTTCAGCATTGACGTAATCGCCGGCAATATCGCCACCGCCGACGCCGCCCATGATTTAATTGCCGCCGGGGCCGATGGCGTGAAGGTGGGCATTGGTCCAGGGAGTATATGTACCACCCGTGTAGTGACGGGCGTGGGGGTTCCGCAGATTACCGCCATTCTTAACGTCATGTCCGTAGCCGCATCGGCCGGGGTGCCGGTGATAGCCGATGGCGGCATTCGCCACAGCGGCGATATTACCAAGGCCCTGGCGGTAGGGGCCAGCGCCGTGATGATGGGTTCGCTTTTTGCCGGCCTGGATGAAAGCCCCGGGGAATTGGTGCTGCGGCGCGGGCGGCGTTTCAAGAGCTATCGGGGCATGGGATCCATGGGGGCGATGATTCAAGGCTCGGCCGATCGGTATGGTCAGGCCAACGTTCGTCAAACCGGCAAGCTGGTGCCGGAGGGTGTGGAAGGGCTGGTGCATTACCGTGGCCCGCTGGGCGATTTTGTGTATCAGATGGTAGGCGGTTTGCGCGCTGGCATGGGGTATTGTGGTGCCCACACCATTGCCGAATTGCACGCCAAGGCCCGCTTCGTGAAGGTATCTTACGCGAGTTTAATTGAAGCCCATCCGCACGATATCATGATTACACGCGAAAGTCCGAACTATCTTTCCAGTGATGGATCGCTGGAGGAATAAGACCGATAGCCGTTTTCCGCAGTTTTGGTTGAGTACACGGCGTAATAGATCCTATGCACTCTTCGGCCCCGCTACATAGCCCGGCGGGTAACAAATCAGTTCGGTAACATTTCCGGCAGGGTCGGTGACGTAAATGCCCTGTGTGCCGTCGCGGTGGGTGGCGATTTTCTGCTGAAACCGTGCGGCCATGGATTGCAGATCCTGCAGGCTCACGCGCAAAGCCACGTGCGGCGGATGCTGCTGCGGCAGAACCAGGGCCAGTTTGCCCTGGCCGATTTTCAAAAACGCCCAGCTTGCATCTTCATATAACACCGCGGCCCCAAAGTTGTCGCGGTAGAATTGCACGGCCGCCGGGATATCCGCCGTCTGAATTGCCACGTGATCCATTTCAAACATATGCGGGCCTCCAAAATAAATTCCGCGCGGCGTAGCGGGCGGTGCCGCCACCGCCATGTTCCACCCCACCATTTTACACCAAAGCCTGCCCCGATTAACGTATAGGCTGAGTTTTTCGGTACCTCCTGGTTTTGAGGATGTTATGAATATAGCGGTAATCGGCGGAGCCGGGTTTATCGGTTCTCATGCAGTGAAGTTGCTGGTGGAACGCGGCCATCAGGTAACGGCCATTGACAATTTAACCAATGGCCATCGAGCGGCGGTGCACCGGCAGGCGGCGTTTTATGCTTTGGATTGCGGCCAGACCGCGGCATTGGCTGCGGTGTTCCAAGAGCGGAAAATTGAGGCCGTCATGCATTTTGCCGCCAATGCCTACGTGGGCGAAAGTGTGGAAGATCCACGCAAGTATTACCGCAACAACGTGGCCCACACCATCAGCATGCTCGACGCGATGCACTTGTGCGGGATCAAAAAACTGGTTTTTTCCAGCACCTGCGCCACCTACGGCCAGCCGGACCATGTACCGATTACCGAAGATATGCCGCAGCGGCCGATCAGCCCGTATGGCCAAAGCAAATGGATGGTGGAGCGTATTTTACGCGACACCGCACAGGCGGAGGGGCTGGCCTTTGCCGCACCGCGTTATTTTAACGTCGCCGGTTCGGCATTGGATGGTACCATCGGGGAAGACCATCGCCCGGAAACGCATCTGATTCCGATTGTGTTGCAGGTAGCCCTGGGCCAGCGGAAGCAGGTGGATATTTTTGGTAACGATTACCCCACCGCCGACGGCACCTGCATTCGTGATTATGTCCACGTATGGGATCTGGTAGAGGCCCATCTGGTGCTGCTGGAGCATCTTAAGCCCGGCCAGGGCCTGTTTTACAATTTGGGCGTGGGACGGGGGTATTCGGTGCGGGAAATTATCAGCGTATGCAGGCGGGTGACCAACGCCAACATTCCCACGCGCGAAGTCCCGCGTCGCGCCGGCGATCCGCCGGAACTCTTTGCTGATCCTGGCAAAATGGCCCGCGATTTCGGCTGGAAAGCCAAAATTACCGACTTGGAAGAAATTGTGCGCTCCGCCTGGCGCTGGTTTCAGGCGCATCCTAATGGGTATTAATTAGTGCACACGCTGGTGATGGCCCAGCTACCACCGCAGGCGAATGCCCTGCATCAGCAACAATGTTGCGGCTGAACTCCGCGGGGGAACATCCATTTTTCTAAAATCTGGTTTAATATAACATCCATGATGTTGAATTGGCTGGGCAACCTGGAACTTTTACGGCACCTGAGCATTGCCACCACCACGGCACCGACCTTGGGCGAACCTATGGCAACGGCCTTGCTTCTGGCAGTCTTCGGAATCCTCGGGGCTATCGCGGTGCTTTCCAGCCGTACCGCCGATCGACTCGGCGTGCCGGCGGTGTTGATTTTGCTGGTGTTGGGCATGGTCGCCGGCCCACAAGGTTTAGGTGGCATTTCCTTCACCGATTACCACTTCGCCTTTCGCGTAGGAACGCTGGCACTTATCTTAATTCTTTTTGAAGGCGGCTTCAGCACGTCCCTGGCCCAGGTGCGCAGTGTGCTGCTGCCCGCTTCAATTCTGGCCACTTTTGGCGTGGCTATTACCGCAGCCCTGGTGGCAGTTGCGGCGCATCTGTTTGGGTTAACCTGGACCAAATCCCTGCTCATCGGTGCGGTGGTGTCTTCCACCGATACCGCGGCAGTGTTTGCAGTATTACGTGCCGGCAGCCTGCGGCTCAATACCAGAATCAGCCGCACGATAGAAGTAGAATCCTGCCTCAACGATCCCACTGCCGTTATTTTGACGACCATTTTAATTCAGGCATTTTCACTGCATCGCCCACCCGCCTGGATCATGCTTTTGCAGATTCCAGTGCAATTGGTGGTCGGATCTGCAATCGGAATACTCATCGGCCTCTCCGGCCGATTTATTCTTCGCCGCATGCCGCTGACCACCTCGGCCCTGACGCTGGCTTTTACCGTGGCCCTGGCCCTGGTTTCCTTCGGCACAGCCACGCTGGCCCAGGGCAGCGGATTTTTAGCCGTTTATTTAACCGGTGTTTTCTTAAATGCGTCCTCCCTACCTTATCGCAGCGCCCTCATTCGCGTGCATGCAGCTTTAGCCTGGCTCGGCCAGATCGGCATGTTCTTAATGCTGGGTCTGTTGGTATTTCCGTCGCAGCTTTGGCATGTGGCGTGGACAGGCTTGGCCATTGCCCTGGTACTGGCGTTAATAGCCCGCCCTGTGGCCGTGGCCTTGTGCCTGTTGCCTTTGCGCTATTCGGCCAAAGAGACGGCATTTATAGGATGGGTGGGTTTGCGCGGCGCGGTGCCTATTATTCTGGCTACTTTTCCGGTAATGGCCCACCTGCCCGGTGCCCGGCATATTTTCAACATCGTATTTTTTCTGGTGGTTATTAATACCCTGGTGTCGGGAGCCACCATTCGCCGCGTAGCGCGGTGGTTTAGGCTTGGCTCGGAGGAAAAGCCCGCTCCGGACGCCTTGCTGGAAATCAATTCGCCCCGACCCCTTGCCGCCGAACTGGCCAGTTTTTTAATTGAACCGTCGGTGGCCGTATGCGGGGCCACGCTGCGGGAAATCGAATTTCCACCCGCCGCCGCAGTCATGCTGATTTTGCGCGGAGATGAATTTATTGCCGCCCGTGGTGACACCCGTCTCCAACCCGGCGATCATGTTTACATTTTCTTTAACCGGCAGGATCAGGGGCTGATTGATTTGCTTTTTGGTCGGGCAGAAGTAGGCG
>JAJZNX010000173.1 GCA_021852275.1 Planctomycetota bacterium
TCAAAACGGCATCGCCAAAGGGACGCCAACCACGAACATCGGCTGGCTTGACACCGCATTTTTCTTATCCAGCGGCAGCAGCAATCTGATTACAGCCACGCTTTCGGGTCTTAGCGCCAGTGACTCAGTGGATTTCCAGTTTATTTCCAGCTACCAGGAATCCAATACGGATCAGGTGACGGTCAATGGAATCACCACGGGTAGCGTTTCCGGCACGCTTGACAGCTTCACTGCCCTTAGCGGCGATCCCAGCGGGCTGGGTGATGCGGCCAATTTTGTGGACCTCGGCTCACTGAGCGGTAACACGGGTTACAGCATCTCGTCGGTTCAGCCCGCCGGTGGCGAGGGGGATTTGTCCGGTGCCCTGATTACCATCAACAGCAGCGTGCCTGAACCGGCTACCCTGGGACTGTTGACCGTTGCTGGTGCGGCGATACTGCTGGTGAGGCGGCGCAGAACTTCGTGATAACGGGCGTTGCCGATGGCACGCCGTGCCCTGGCCGGTTGGTGTAGGGATATTCCAACTGGCCAGGGCCCAAGAAGCGGGCGTCTGCGGCAGGTGAAACCACGGAAAGGCCTTTTCCAGAGTGCCCTTTGGATGACGCTGGACACCGAAGTCGAGGAACAGTCATGAAAATTCGCGGATTTACTCTGGTGGAATTGTTGGTGGTGATTTTCATTATCGCCGTACTGATAGCTCTGCTGCTTCCGGCGCTGGGTGCGGCCCATCAAGCTGCCTTGGATGTGATATGCCTAACCAATCTGCGCAGCCAAGGCCAGATGCTGGTGGAGTACGCCGCGGACTATCAAGATGATCTGCCTTCCGGCTATAACCAATACGGTGGGGCGGTCAATGCTTTGTTGGCGGATCAATTTAACGTGCCGTTGAATTACTTGGCCCAATTGTCGAGTAATCCGTTGACGGAAACTGCGATCGAAAATAGATTCCATGAGGTGTTTTGGTGCCCGTCGGTTAGCACTACAGCGCGATATTAGCTCAAGAAAATTTCATCTGCGTGCCGAAGAAGACATGTAAGGACGTGTTTTCAAGGAATCCGGTGGTATGGATGCCAATGCTATTAAGTCGTTAGAGCCTCGTCTGGCTACATTTCTGGAACCCTTTGGCGATTGTTTTGGCCGGTGCGAATCGTGGGCCAGCTTGCGGCATTATCTACGCGGGCAGTTAAGTGATCTTCCGCGTAAAAGCATTGAACCGATAGCGCTGGCCTCTGGCGTCGGGCCGCGTTCATTGCAGCAATTTCTAGCCGATGCGAAGTGGGATGAAGATCGGTTGCGGGACAAAATCCAACAGCATGTGGCTGGCGGTCACAACAGCCCGCAACTGGTGGGGCAGATTGACGAGACCACCTACGCCAAAAAGGGGACGAAAACACCGGGTATTAAACGACAATATTGTGGTTCCACCGGGAAGAAAGATAATTGCGTTGTGAGCGTGCATTTGAGTTGCAGCAAACCGTCCGGCTATCGGGTTCTGCTGGACGCGGAGCTGTTTATGCCCGAGGACTGGGCGGCGGATGAAGACCGCCGCCGGGAAAGCCGCATCCCGGTGGAAATGGAGTACCGTCCGAAATGGAAAATCGCTTTGGAATTGCTGGATCGCAGCCGCAGCAATGGGGTTCGTCTGGACTGGTTATCCTTTGACGAAGGGTATGGCATGATCCCGGAATATCATGTCGAACTGGATCGGCGGGGTCAACGGTATGTAGGAGAAGTGCCGAAGAATTTTCACGGATGGTGCCGCCCACCCGCCCCGTTGCATAAACGTCATCATTCCGCACGGGCACGTCGTCTCAAGAGCACCGCCGCCCCGGCGAGCCGGGCGGATAAGCTGGCGGCCTATTCCCCTTTGTTCAAGAACCAGCCTTGGGCAACCTTTTACATTAAGGAGAGCGAGAAGGGCCCGGTGGTATGGGAGGCCAAAGCCGCCGCGTTTCATATCAGTCATGCCGGCCTCCCCGGAAGGCCGCTGTGGTTGATGGTGGCGCGCAATGTATTGGACCGTGAGGAAATCAAGTATTTTGTGTCCAATGCCGCGCCCGATACGCCGATCGAAGAACTCCTGCGGGTGGGCTTTTCACGCGCCGCCATCGAGCGATGCTTTGAAGATACCAAGACCGAGCTGGGAATGAATCACTTTGAAGTGCGAAATTATGTGTCTCTCAAACGGCACCTGATCATCAGTTCCCTGACACTTTTGTTCTTGGCTGAAATCCAGAGCCAGGATGTGAAAAAAAAATCCGGAGTTAACCGTGTGCCAGACGCGACTGGCTGCCAACGCTGCGATTCAGGCGCGTTGCATGCCTCCCCGACAAGTCCGGGCATTATTTGAAAAAGTCTCCCGCCAAATTCGCTATTACCAGCAGCGTAACTCCCAGGCCCGCCACAGCCACCGCAAGCGTACCATCCGAAAACTTCACCGCCTCGGCATCACCCTCGCTTCCCTACGCCGCTGCGATACAGGATAATATCGCGCTGTAGTATTAGGTGCCCCCTCACGTCCCAGCGAGGCTCCCATACCGACAATAGTCATGGATAGTGCGGCCTGCATCAGCGTGCGTAAAAACGCTAAATGACCGGACCGAAACCAGATGGCTTTGGTGACCTCGCCATCCTTTCCCAATGAATAACGCTTCAGCATCTAGATTACCGCGGTGGCCAGCAGGCCGGCCGCAGCCATAATCCATACGTGCCGCCAGGCCAACACCTGTTCAACCGCATGCTGAAAACCTCCCGCACGGCCTGAGTAAGACAAATGCTGCACAAAAACCAGCAGCTCCATCACCGGATCTGCGCCCAACCCCGCGGCAATACCGGTGATCACCACCAGTAGCCAGAATTTACACGAAAAATGGAGCGATCCATTTCCAAAAGAGCCATTGGGGAGGGAGGAATGGCATTGTTTTCACGCCGATCACCCCATCATCATGTGCTGGAAAGGCGGTGCAACAGCGGACGCTTGACCAGATCCAGCACCAGCATCATGGCCAGGGTTGCACCCAATACACCCGCTACCATCCCAATGGGCACCGGTGCCATCAAAATGCCGAAGGCCGCCATCGCCGACACCACCGCCACATCTCCGACCGTGGCCCACAACAAAAATGTTCCTGGACGGCTTTGCCAGAATGCCCGGGTTTCACGCACCAGATATACCGTGGCCAGCCCGCTGAACACCAAGGCCAGAAAAACCAGCGTTTGGGTGGCCGGCAACGGCAAAAAATGCCGCCCTACATAAAATACCGCAAAGCAATACAGCAGCCAAGATACTGCAATCACGCCTGAGGATTCCATTAAAATCCGGACATTCCAGCGATCCGGATGTTCGGATGGTGTTACCCGATCACTGGCCAGAGACATGGTGACAAAATCATTGGCAAACAGCAGCAGCAATACCAGCCGGGGTGTGGTGACCAGTTGGCCGGTGATGAGCAACCCCAGGCTCAAAAAAAGTGCCACCTGGATGGTTTTGGTGATCTTATTGGTGGTATACGTAAGCATGCGCCGATACACCTTACGCCCGATCTTGACCGCATCCGTGAGATGCCCAATTCCCGGTTTGGTCAGCACCAGGCTGGCTGCGGAACGAGCCACATCGGTGGCATTGGAAACGGCAATTCCGACTTCCGCCTGCTTGAGCGCGGGGGCGTCATTGACGCCGTCGCCGGTCATGCCGGTAATAATATGTTGGCTCTGAAGCTTCCGGACCAACGCGATTTTGTCCTCCGGAAATACCCCGGCAAACACATCCGCATCCAGTTGGCCCTGTTCAATGGCCGAA
>JAJZNX010000165.1 GCA_021852275.1 Planctomycetota bacterium
CGGCGTCAAGCTCTTCAACAAGCGGGTCAAGGGAACGGAGCAGTTCTGGAACCGCCGGGGCGCTGAGGCCATGTTGGCGCTGCGCGCTCTACGCCTGAGCCAAGATGGCCGCTGGGACGATTACATGTTTCGCCGTTGCGCTCCACGCCGGGCCGCATAACGTGCCACGCACCCGGGGTGGCGAGCGGGCAGGCTGGAACCCTGCACCACAACGCAGGCGGCATCCCGCAGACGGGAGTTGGGAGTTTGACGGTTCAACACGAAGACACGAAGAATTACCAGAAGAAGGCGTGATGGGAAATACGTATTCACCACAGAGGGCATCCCGATGACAAAATATTAATAAAGGCAACCGGTATAAACTCCGGACACAAGGGGCGGGCCTCACACAAAGACGTCCCGATGACTAAATGTTGTTATAGGCAAGCGGGATAAACTCCGGACGCTGAGGACGACGATTTTAACCACGAAAGGAACACAAAGGATGGCTCGCGGGCATCCTGCCCGCAAAATATCAATGCTGACCGCTGACCGCTGACTGCTGAAAGCTGAAAGCGATATGGGAGATACGTATAGTGTCGCAGAGGCGGTAACGCAGGAGTAAGGAGGTCTCGATTGCTTGCTCCGTGTCGCGCAGTTCGACTGCATCCAAGTTCAAAAGGCATGTGACATTTAAGGTCTTTCCCCGGCCATGGTGAAGCGGGCGAATAAATGTTGTCGGCAGGTCAGCCACGGGGCGCTGGTGGCCCAACTTGCGGCTTCGGGTATTGTCCAGCCTTTTCGAATGGACAGGCAAGCATCGTATTTGATGGTGCGCGATGCAAATAAAGTCATCATCTTTACCCACTGCAGGGCATGGTGATCGCGCAATAGATCATTGACGATAACCCCGCGGCGGCTGATCCGCACCAGTTGAGCCACCACCGCCGCAGCCTGGGCGTCTGGCAGGTGGTGCAAAAACATGCTGGAAAGAGCGTAATCCACGGAGCCATCGGCAAACGGCAATTGCAATGCGTCGGCCTGAATAAAGGCCAAGTTGGGCTGAGCAGTGCACCAGGATCGGGCAATGGCCAACGTGCCGGCGTGGATATCCAGAGCCAAAATTTCAACTTTACGATTGTGACGGGCGGACCAGGCCAGAATAGCCTGGGGAATATCGGCAGAACCGGTGGCCACATCGACGATGCGAATGGGTTGAGTGGATTGCGGCCAGCGTACCGACCATGCGCGTAAATAATTCAGCACAGCACGTGTGCCGCCCAGCCGGCGATTTACCCAGCGGATAAAGCGCAAATTGGACTTAAGATCGCGGGCGGCAATATCCGGCTCGTCCATGAATTCGCGCAGATGTACAGGGCGCTGGGGCAGCATCTTGGCAGCGGGTTCCTCAAGGTGCAGGCTGTGTGGTTATGGCACTCATGGGAGCAATGACCACGTAAATATGGGTGTGAAACCAGCCGTGGGTGATGGTGATGGTGCAGCTTTCCCCGGCCTTGGAAAAATTCAGCACCATGCGCTGCGAACCCTGCAGCGAAATGGTTTTCCAGCCATTGCCCGGCATGTTGTCTTCATAAAACCGGGCTACGGAAAGCCGCGGATCAGATCCTTTGTATTCCTGGTTTACCATGCGCAAGTTGGTTTTCGGCACGTAAGTGCTTTGCGAATGGGAGAGGTCGATGTGAAAACCGATGGGAATGGGTACATCGGCCACAGGCGGGTTGGGCGAGGGGATAAGCTTACTCATGCTGCTGCCGCTGCTGCATCCGGCGATGAACATGGTCAGCGCGCATAAAATGCCCAGGCAGCAAAAGCTGCCGGTTGTGCGTATGGCATGAGCGGATAATTTCAATGATGTTGGCATAAAGGTACTCCTTGTCTGGCTGGCCGACGTAACCCGGTACGCCCTGCTGTAAAGATTGTTGGACGGCTGGGCGTAATTGTCAAACGCCGTTTCACTTTCACCTTACTTATGCCATAATTGGCGGGAAGTTACAAGCCTGCGCGGTGATTGGAGTTTAAATTTCATGCCCAGTTCAAGACGGATCAAGCTGCCGCAGGTTTCAACCACAGGCCCCGCTCTGGAGGGTTCCAGTCGGCATGGCCCGTGGTATGACATGGGGCTGCGGTTTCGCTGTACGCAGTGCGGTAACTGCTGTTCCGGAGGGCCTGGGTATGTTTGGCTGACATACACGGATATGGTAAAAATCGCGGGTTTTCTCAATCTGGCGGTGGATCAATTTACCAGGCGATATGTGCGGCAGGTGAGCGGCGGCTTTAGCCTGGTTGAAAAATCCGGCTACGACTGCATTTTCCTGAATCGCGAAAATGGCAAGGCAATGTGCGGTATTTACCCCGTTCGGCCGACACAGTGCCGCACGTGGCCATTCTGGAATCAAAATCTGACCAGCCCGGAGGCCTGGACCCATGCCGCGGCCCGCTGCCCCGGCATGTGCGATGCCGACGCTCCAGTGCATGGGGTGGATCATATTGAAAAATGCCGCAACCATCCGGAATCGCCGCAATAGCATTACGCTTTCTGGCTCATGGCTTTGTGTCGCAACTGGGCGTCGATAAATTCCTGAATATCGCCATCGAGAATTCGCTCCGGCTGGAAAACCTCGTATCCGTTGCGATGATCTTTGACGCGACGGTCATCGAGCACGTAGCTGCGAATTTGCGAGCCAAAGGCGATTTCACCTTTTTCGCCATAGATTTTGGCCAGTTCCGCATCGCGTTTGGCTTCTTCCATGCGGCGCAATTTAGACTTGATTAAATCCAGAGCCAAGGCTCTATTTTGCACCTGTGATCGCTCGCTGGTGCAAACCACCTGTAGTCCGGTGGGCTTATGGGTGATGCGGATGGCGGAGGCTACTTTATTGACATTCTGGCCGCCGGGACCGCTGGCCCGGACAAAGGCGATAATTTCCAGTTCATTTTCAGGGATAGGTAAATCTGCACCGCTGTCATCAAAGGCCGGCGTAACGTCTACACTGGCAAAGCTGGTGTGGCGTCGGGCATTGGCGTCAAAGGGGCTGATGCGCACCAGGCGATGGACTCCCACCTCGGAATTCATGTTGCCGGTGGCGTATTGGCCGCGCACCAGAAGAGTGATGCTGCGAATGCCGGCCTGTTCGCCATCGGTACGGTCCACTTCGCTGACATCCCATCCGCGTCGTTCAAAATATCGCAGATACATGCGCAGCAACATGGAAGCCCAGTCGCAGGCTTCGGTGCCGCCGGCTCCGGCATGAATTTGTACGTAGCAGTCGCCGGCATCGTGGGGGCCGTTGAACAGTGCCTGGAGTTCAACGACGGCAAAGGCCTTTTCCTGCTGGATGAGCATGGCATCGGCCTCGTCGAGAACCGCCGGATCAGCGGCTTCCTGGGCAAGTTCGGCCATGGTGCGGGCATCCTGAAGGCCCTGGACGACCTGTTGGAACGGTTCGATTACAGCCCGAAGAGTCTTGAGTTCGCGGATGACTTTTTGCGCCAGTTCCTGGTGGTTCCAGAAATCCGGACTTTCCATCTGTACTTCAAGTTGTTTGAGACGATTTTGTCTGGCTCTAACGTCAAAGAGAGTCGCGGATGGTTGCGATCCGCGCCTCCAAGGATACCACCGCCGCCATTAAATTTTCCCGTGCCATTGTTGCGCTCCTTAAATTACCGGATGATGGTATCCGCAAATGCGAGTTTTGTTAAACGGGGGCATGGCCATGGCCGAGGCTTAGGGGTGGTATGGCCAGGGAATGCGCGTCGTTTGCGCCTTGCCGGCGGGCATAACTCCTGCGCCGTAAAATATGAATTTATTTCAGCACGGCCCCTCAGTTCGACTTTTGCCGATTTTTGGGGCACCGAAAAGCTTGATATTGCGGGCTTTTTAAGATCGCGTGGAGTTTTTGCACACTCGTATAAAACACGGGTTGTGCAAAAAGTCGCCCCGCAATCGCGAATTCCGGAGGATTCGACCATTTACGCCTCTGAAAAATGGCAAAAGTCGAGCTCAGGGATTTTTATATTCCGCCGCACCGTCAGGAGTCAGGGCGGCGAGGATGTGAGACAGCAGTTGATCGACCTTAAATGGCTTGAACAGAACCGCCGTCAGGCCTTCCTGCGAAGCTCGGACGATGCTGTGGTTGGGATCATAGCCGAAGCCCGTCATCAAAATCACCGGCGGCTTATGGCCCAGGCGCTGCGCCGCACGATAGATTTCATAACCGTTTTTATGAGGCATCTGGATGTCCGAGATGACCAGATCGTACCGAGATTGACTGGAAAGCAAGGCCATGGCCTGGGCACCATCAGCCGCGGTATCCAGAACACAGCCACAGCGGCATAAGATGTCCTTGATCGTGTCGCGGATGGCCGGCTGATCATCGGCAATCAGAACGCGTTTACCGGTCAGTCGCGGATCAGCGGTGGTTAGCCGCTGCTCCGCACGGCCAAGAATGGCGTGCGGCCCTTGTTTAACGGCCCGCAGATTGTCGCGGATGCGGTTGATGTTGGTGGTGATATCCGTCAACCGCTGGAGCATATCGTCGTTACCGATGTAATGATCCCGCAGGAGGGCTACATCTGTGCTGATGTCATTGAGCGGCTGGGCAATTTCGCCTGCCACATCCTGTACCAGCCGGCCGCTGGTGATACGGCGTTCCACCACCAGAAGATCGAGAATGTTCAGGGCCAGGGCCACATAACGACCGAATATTTCGGCAAACTGGCGATCATCTTCGGTAAAAAAGGCATACGCTTCCGATTCAATGTTGAAAATACCGATGACTTTGTCGCGCAGCATCAGCGGCACGGTAAGACTGCTGCGGGCCCGGTCCAATCCGGCAATATAGCGCGGATCCCGCTGTACATCCGGGGCCAGGTATGATCTGCCCGTGGCCGCCACATGGCCGCTGATGCCGTTGCCCTCGGGCAGGGCGAAGAGTTCAATTTCAGCGGCTTCGGGCGGCATACCCACGGTAATCACAGGTTCAAGCTTGTTGGTTGTACGGTCCAGCAGGCGGATGGAAAAATGGTCGAAGTGCATCAACTGGCGGCAAAATTTGATAATTTTTTCCTCCAGCAGATGCAGCCGCTCCATCACATTCAGGCGCGAAATGGCCTCCTCTTCCAGTCGGGACAGCTCCTGTCCGGCCTGATCGATGGCGTCAATTTTCTGTTGCAGGCGGCGTGTGCTGCTGGCATCCCAGCATACCGCCACAACATGGCGTATCTGGCCGCTGGTATCGAGCACTGGGGAACAAACCAGTTCAAAAAAATGAGCGTCATCTATGGTAATGCCGAATTTACGCGATCGCGTCGTGGCAAAGAGATGGGGGGCATCGGTGCCTGGAGCGGTGCAAAAACAACGATAAGCTTCCTGGCAGGTATCCACGATGCGCTGCCGGATATTATCATCCCACAGGCGCATGCGCCGGTTGGTCCACAATACCCGGCCGCTTTCACTGACCAGGCATACACCTTCGCCAATCGTATCCAAAATCAAGGTGGATTGCTGCGAGGCCAAGGCCCGGTCCAGCGGCAGAAAATCGGCTGTTTCGGAAAGCACCGCATCAAAGCTGCCGCCGCGCAAAGCCGCCAGCGCTGCGTCCATATTTTGTGCTACTACGACTTGGTAGCGCTGGCGGAGTTGGTCAATGGTTCCGCTGTTATGCAGCCCTGGACCATCGAGAACCAGTAATCGTTGCAGGTTGGTGGAAGTATTCACGGCACCCCCTGGTGCAAGCCACAAATCCATTTCATGATTATACCTTAGGAACCGGGCAAAAATAACTTCGCACTTTCCGGCTGGCCCTTTTGGCCTCCAGCTTCGTTGTTCGCTCGTTTCAGACCCACTACCGGGGTATGCGCCTCACTCACGCCTCGCTGGCGGCCAAAATTTCTGCGCCGTAAAACACGAATTTATTTTTGCGCGGTCCCTTACCCAAGGATGTTATCCGATGGGCGATTCCACGGCAAAAACTTCCGGCACCAGTTTGCGGGTTTCATCGTGCAGGTAGCTGGTAACCTGCTGTGGCTGCTCGAAACTCATGACTTTTCGGGCGATCTTTTGTGCATCGCCCAGATTGATGCTGCGAATGACTTTTTTTATCATCGGAATATTGTGCGGCGCAATGGACAAATGGCGCAGCCCCATCCCCAGCAGCAAAATGGTGAATTCCTTGTCGCCGGCCATTTCCCCGCACAGAGACATTCCGATTTTGCCTTTCTTGGCCTGCCGGATTACCGTGCGGATCAGGGACAGTACCGCCGGATGAGCGGCAGTGTAGAGCGAGGCCACTTTTTGATTGCCTCGATCCACGGCCAGCGTGTATTGAATCAGATCGTTGCTGCCAATGGAAAAAAAATTCACATCATGCACATAGGAATGGCACATCAAGGCGGCCGATGGTACTTCAATCATCATACCCACCTGCATCGACCTGTTATAGGCGATGTCTTCATAATCCAATTCTTCCATCACATCCTTGAGGGCCATTTTGGCCTGGCGCAATTCCATGACGTGTGAAATCATGGGAAACATGATGCGAATATCGCCGTGGGTGCTGGCTCGCAGCAGCGCTCGGAGCTGGGTTTTGAACATGCGCATACTGCCCAGACATAAGCGGATGGAACGGCACCCCAAGAATGGATTGTCCTCTTTGGGTTGATCGCCTTGCTGGAAATATTTGTCCGCGCCCAGGTCCAGGGTGCGGATGATGACGGGTTTGCCGGCCATCTTTTCTGCGACTTCCATATAAGCGTTGTAGTGATCTTCCTCGGTGGGTTCTTTTTCGCTGGCGAGGTAAAGGAATTCAGTGCGATAAAGGCCAATACCCTGCGCCCCTTTGGAGAGAGTGTTGGCTATTTCATGTGGGAATTCAATATTGCCCCACAGGGTAATGTCGGTGCCATCGATGGTGCGTGCGGGCAGATCGCGAATTTGGGCCAGGCTGTTTTCATACCGATGGGCTCTCTCTTCGTAGCGGCGGTGTTCAGCAATGGTGGTGTCATCAGGATTGATAATGACCAGGCCGCTGAAACCATTGACAATCATCATGTCGCCGGTGGTTACCTCGTGGGTTATGTTTTCCAGCCCCAAAACGGCGGGAATGCCCATGGAATTGGCGATGATGGCGGAGTGACTGGTTTGGCCGCCGGCTTCTATCGCTATGGCGCGCACCAGTCCTTTATCCAGCGACGCCATCTGGGAAGGAGTCAAATCGCGAGCTACCAGCACCGAAGGTTCGGTCATGTCGGTGATGCGACCGCGTTCCCGTCCGATGAGTTTATGAACCAGCCGTCGTTCAATATCATAAATATCTTTAACGCGATCTCGAAACAGTGGATTGGAATGTTCCAGGAATATCCGGCCATAATCTCGCAAGGCTTTGTGGACTGCGTATTCTGCGGTCAGATGGAGTTCATCGATGCCTTGATTAAAAGCCTTAAGCAGTTCCGGGTCGTTGAGCAGTCCGAGGTGAAAATCGAAAATAGCCCCCGTTTCTTTGCCCAGATTCCGGCTGGTGGCATCACGCAGAGTCCGGATTTCGTCGCTGGATGCGGTGATTGCTTCCAGCAGGCGGTTTCTCTCCCGCGCAATTTCCGTAACGGGAATCGACCTTCGCCCGATGCGCAATTCATCCGGCGAATAAACGCTCGCAGTGCATACCACCACGCCCGCGGAAACACCTATTCCCTTTCTTATTTCCATGACAAGTTTTCACTCGGCTGCGAAACCCGCCACCCACCCGCGCGAAACATCGCGGGCTGAAGGCAGGGGGCGTCGGAGCTAGGTGTGCGCGGCCACATTGAAGGTCCAGCCAAGCACACTGCCAGTTAGCATAACTCAAGGCCCGGTAAGAATCCACCGGCGTTTCTTCCGCCGGAACCAACGCTCCGGCCAACGCCCCCAAGCCCACAGAACAAGTCCGGAAGGAAAGATGTCATCATTCCTGGGTAAAATCTTTTGCGCGCTCCGCCATCTGTCCCTTGAGGCGCATGATAATGCTTGAATGCATCTGGCTGACGCGCGATTCCGAAAGGTCGAGTGCCACGCCGATTTCCTTCATCGTCATTTCTTCGTAATAATACAGAATCAGAATCAAGCGTTCCGCACGGGACAGCCCCCGGGTGATAAGCTCTTTGATATCCCGCCGATGAATTTCGTCCACCGGTGAGGCGGCATTGCGATCTTCCAGAATATCAATCTCGCGGACATCCTTATTGTTGTCGGCGTCAAACCATTTACGCGACAGGCTGACCTGTGAAACGGTGTTGGAATCCTTGATCATCTTCTCGAATTCTTCAGCGGGGACGCCAATGCGGTCGGCAATTTCTTCATTTGTCGGAGTGCGTCCCAACTCCATTTCCAGTTGCCGCGATGCCTGATCCACCTTGCTGGAGCGACTGCGCACCAGACGCGGTACCCAGTCCATATTACGCAACTCATCGAGAATGGCTCCGCGGATGCGCGGTGCGCAATAGGTTTCAAATTTAACGCCGCGATCAGGATCAAACGATTCGATGGCGTCCTTTAAACCGAAGCTGCCAGCTTGAATTAAATCATCCAATTCCACTTCATCGGGGAGCTTGGCATAAATGCGCTCGGCGTTGTATTTCACGAGGGGAAGGTATTCCATCATGAGCAGGTTGCGCAGCACCTGGGTTTTATTGTGCACGAAACTTTGCCAGACATCGTTGATGTCCTGCTCGATAGCTGCCGTGGTCGTTCGAGTCTTAGCCATACTGGTCACTCCTTTGACCTAATTGAGCGCCTGCCTACCGGCACGAACCGGCCTGCGACGTCTCAAACTCTGTAACCTGGTGCCCATCCTGGACACTCATTGTTTCAAGTCGGCGGGCTTCAGGAGGCCCTATTTCCGACGCCACCAGCCAAATCATACACGACACTGCAAAAAGCCGAAAGGAACAGGGCGCTAGCGCGACATTGGGCTTTGACGACATTTCGACAAAATCCAAAAGCCGCAATACCGAGGTTCGCTCGGCAAACACCCTATTCCTTACGACTCTTTGCCGCACCACACGACTCCATTCGCACCGGCTATCGGCCTATCTTGCGCCATGTTACCGCTTCTCCCATAGCCCGTCTCGCGGCAGCTTGACGCACCATCTTGTCACTTGCCCGATTAGCAATCCCTCTGTTGGGTTCCGATATCCATCTGACAGGCATCGGAACAGCAGAACTTTACCAAGTTCTGCCCTGCGATTTTTGAGACACCCGCTTGTTAGATCAGCACGTCTGAAAAATCGCTGCCTACTGCGCACGAGATCGAATTCTCCGCCGAAACAGCACTGCGCAGCAGGCCAGTGAAAATAAGTTTAACCAAGCGATGGAATAATGCAAGTCAAAAACTGCAAAAATTTTAGTTACGATGACCGGCCTGTTTACCGGGACGGCCGACCGCCATTACCTGCCGATCCAAGACTGGTGCAAGATCGAGCCGGTATTATCGGCAAGCCGCATCATAGATTGGGAGCGGCCAGGCGTTTTGCAAGATCGCCGCGTCTTGGTTTTAACGGGGCCGAGCACAAATAACTTCACACATTCCGGCTGGTTCTTTTGGCCGCGGGCTTCGTTATTCGCTCCTTACAGACCCATTGGCAGGGTATGCGCGTCGCTCACGCCTCGCCGGCGGCCAAAACTCCTGCGCCGTAAAACATGAATTTATTTGTGCGCGGCCCCTAAACTCGACTTTTGCCATTTTTGATGAAGCCGAAAAGCCTGATTTCACAGGCTTTTGAAGGTGCCCCGGAGTTTTTGCACACCCGTACAAAACACGGGATGTGCAAAAACTCGCTCCGCAATCGCGAATTCCGGAGGATTCGACCATTTACGTCTCTGAAAAATGGCAAAAGTCGAGCTAAATGCAGGTACGACGCCGGCATAATTAACATTCAAGGGTGTGGTCGCGCCTCAGGCTGGCAAAATATCAGTTGTTGTTATAATACGCCCATGAGCATCATGGGGTATTCAAACCAAGTGGACAATGTCGCGACAAATGGTGGTGACTCCACCCGCCGTTTGTCGGCCAAGGCACCCGATTTTTTTGATTCTCCTGCACATGTCCGCATCACAAGTTTTTTTCTCCTGGGACTCTTCGGCACCATGCTGGGAATAGGACTGTATGTCAATCCCAACCCGCATGGATTATCTACCCATACTCAGTTGGGATTGCCGCCTTGCGGCTTTTACACGTCTACCGGGGTGCCATGTCCGACATGCGGTTACACCACAGCCGTGTCGCATGTGGCGCATGGGCAATGGGTAACTGCCATCCTCATCCAACCGGCCGGCGCTACGGTAGGATTTTTGGCTCTGGCTGCCACGGTAATTGCAATCGCCGGCCTGACCACCGGGCAATGGTATGGACCGTCACTGAATTTTTTAAGCTGGAATCTCCGGCGGCTGGTCATCGGTGCGCTTTTGCTTGTCCTGTTGGGTTGGGGGTATAAAGTGTTGGTCATGAGCCACTGGTTCAGACTCCACGGATAAGGGTGATTGTCGACAGGCGGGCGCGCGATGGCCCGACGCAACACAAAAGGAAAAACTTCATGAATGATAAAATCCGGCACTGGTTCCGTGCTTTTGTCCGATGGTACGCGGTATTCATATTGGCGGTCGGATTCGCGGCAGCGGGCGGATGCAGTTTTCTGGCCATGGCCGGGCAGCAAGCCGTGGGCGTACCGGTGCCCCCTCGCTATGTGGGGATGAAAAAACAATCGGTGGCCATTGTGGTGTACGCCAATCAGGCGATAACGTTTATGTATCCGCAGGTTGCCCAAGAGGTCAGCTCATTTGTCAGCAATGAAATGCAGGCCAAAATACCATCCATTCATATGCTACCTTATGCGGATGTGCTGGCCTGGCAGCGGCATACCCCAGGCTGGCAGGCACTTCTGGTGAAGTCGATCGGGCGGCATTTTGGTGTGAGTCGCGTTTTGTATCTGGAACTGGTGCATTACCGCAGCCATGCACCTGGTGCGCGGCACCTAATGCAGGGCCGGATAGAAGCCAATGTATTTGTCTACAACACCAAAATCCCGGGTTCAGGCCTGGTTTTTTCTACGCATCTTAACACGCTTTACCCGCAATCAGGTCCGGAGCCGGTGTTTGACTCGGACAACAATGTGGTGCGCATGCGCACGCTGGAGCTTTTCAGCCGGGATCTTACACGTATGTTTTACACCTGGCGGAACTATGGAAACCATCCCCATGAATAAAATTCGCCGCGGAGTGCTGCTGACCCTGCTTTCGCTGCTGCTGGTTACGGCCGGCAGCGGATGCGCCGCACTGTACTTTATTTTTGGTAACGGCACCAACAGTGCCCAATACAAATTACCCAAACGCCAGCGGGTGCTGGTACTGGTAGATTCGGCGGTAAGCTCTCCGATGAGTTTGCGTGGAATTTCTGATTTGGAAGAGGCCATCAGCACCCAGCTTTATCAGCACCGAGTGTGCCGTAACCTCGTGCCGGCTTTTCGCCTGGTTCAACTGGAAAAAAATGCCCGACGTTATCGCCAGATGGGTATTGCTGACATAGCTTCTGCCGTTAATGCGCAAGTCGTGGTTTATGTATTTGTGGATCATTTCTCTGTGCTTCTGCAAAGTGATCGGCAGATAAGCAGGGGCTACGCTTCTGCCATCGTCAAGGTGGTTTCCGGCGGCGGCCAGAGACTTTTTCCCAAGTCCGCCATGCCTGGCGTGCCCGTCGCGGCCACCATTCCAGCCGCGTTAGCCCACCGGCAAACCGCTACCACGGTCGAACGCGGACTGGTAGCTCAGTTGGCCGATAAAATTGCAAAAATATTTTATTCCCATTCTGTTGGCTACCACGGCGGTTAAAGCGAAGCGTTGGCCTGCAGTCACGGTTTTCTTGTTGGCCTGATATATTTCAAGACTGCGGCTATTTTTTCCCCTTTGTGTACGCCGGTCTGCAGTTCTGTCGGCATGAACAGTTGTCATGGTGCGTGCGGACTTAGCTCGACTTTTGCCGTTTTTCAGGTGTTTTTTGGGCGGTGGAGTTTGCTGCTTGCTCCTTACAGACCCGCTGGTGGGGTATGCGCGTCGCGCGCGCCTCGCCGGCCATCAAAATGACTGCGCTGTATTCATACACTTTATTTCCTGACGGCCCCTAAGAATGTTCGAAACGTGCTGCCATGGCGGTTCAAGGCTATTTTAACACAACCAACCTGCCTTACCGCAAAGATTTTCAGGCTGGTATGCTGCAGCAGATGCTGATCTGCATGAAAAGCCGTGGCTACTTCGCCGGAGAGTACCAAGGTCGTGGGATCAAGCTTGCGCAATGCAGCGAGCATGGGGACGTGCAGATTGCCAGGTCCCGTCAATATGACCGTGCCAGCCCGGATGGCGTGGACGGCCAGCATCCGCACCACATCCGGATTTTGCGTGCGGTCCAGAAACAGCACCTGCGGGCGATGGTAAGCCGACAGCAATAGTATACAGCCGCGCATCGCGGCGGGGGCGTCAGGAGGCAGATAACGCGGCGGCCAGAGCACCCGGCAGGTGATGCTGCTGCCGATGTGCAGGATATCGCCGGAGACTAAACCATGTACGTGCAGATGTAAATCGGTCAGGCTGGTCAAAAAACGCTGCCGGCTTGCCGTCTGTGTGGCAAAATGATCATCGCAATAATCAGTAAACACCAGGGCATGGCCAAACCGTGTTGCCAACAAGCCAAGGGCACTGGCGTGCGCTGGATCAATGCGTCCGGCAATACAGGCGCTGAGTTTTTGGATACCGCGGTGATGCAACAGCGACGCCATCTGCCCGGCGAGAAAATGCGGTGATCCCAGCGATCCGCAGTTTACCGCCACGGCGCTGCCATCCGGTCCGGTGATAATGGCTGCATTGCCGCTGCCGGCTGACGCCACCCAAATGTCAACCGTACGATGAGGCTGGGTTAGCGCATACCAGCCTGCTGACACCGTGATAGCGCCAACGCCTAGAATCATCACCGTGGCACGGGATAGACCGATACGCCGACGCACCATCCACAATGCAATGGCCGCGTAACCAAGGGCCAGAATCCACCATGGTGCCGAGCGCACGTTAATCACACTGCCCGGGATGGCCGCCAGTTGTCGCACCGTGTACATCATGGAAACTACCACTGGATAAAACACAGCAGCCACGGCCGTGCCCAGTGGTTGCCATACCAGTACCGCCAACAATTCAAACAAGCCCGCCAGCAGGGCCAGCGATACCAGCGGCAGCAGAATAAGGCCGCTGATGACGGCCAGGGGAGTAATTTGATTGAAGCGGTAAATGGTCAACGGAACCGCCATAATGGTGCCGATAGCATTGGCGGTTATTACTGCACACGCCCAGTGCTTGATGTGCAACATTGCGTACGACCAGCGTGTATTGGCAGCTCGAGCCAGGTCTCCCTGATGTTTAAGCCACTGGCCAAACACCGCCTGCTGAAATCGGGAGCCTAACACCACCAGACCCACGGTTACGGCAAAGGTGAGTTCAAAGGGCACTCCGGTGATGGCTGCGGGCGTCCATAGCAGCACCACGATGGCCGCCGCCGCCACAATGTTGAGAAGTTCCACGGGCCAGCCCAGCAGCATGGTGATAAAAACCATCACAATGGCTACCGTGGCCCGTACCACGGGCGGGCCGCAGGGTGTGGCCAGCATATAGGCCAGGATTACCAGCATAGCCACCAGCGCCCGGCGCCTGGGCCGACGGATAAAAAATCGCAGCAGCAGCCAGATGGCTCCTGCAATAATGACTACATGCAGACCGGAAAGGGCCAGCAGATGGGCCGCACCGCTTTCGGAAAAATGCCGGGCCACCCGCCGGATTGACGGATCCCGATACCCCAGCAGCAGGGCGATATTACTAAAGGCCGCACGGGTATGTCCGCTTTGCGCCGCAAGCAATCGCTGGCGCAGTTTCAGTCGCAGCAGATCCAGCCAGCCGGACAAAGGGAACAGTGTTTGCCGGGCAGAAAGAATACGTATCTGCCGGCTGTGGCGGGCGGAGATGGCCGCAAAAATGCGATACGTTCTTAAATAATGTCGATAGTCGAAGGTGCCCGGGTTTACGGCACCTGGCGGAGGGCTGATCCAGCCGGTGATTTGCACCTGCAGATTGTTTCGCAGGCCGGGCAGGAAGCCGGGAACCCGCACCATGACATCGCCGGTAACGCGGTGCCATTGGCCACGGGCGCAGGTGGCCAGCAGCCTGGCGGTAAACGTGGTCGAGGGGCCGCTGGCACTGTACATTGCCCGACGCTCCACCGGTTGGGTAAACTTCGGGGCACTGATGATCAACATGCGGGCGGTGATCATGGATTGACCGTGTGGTGGCAGATACAGGGCAATATCCCGGCTGGACACCTGCTGTTGATTGACCTGCCATACAGCGATGCCGGCCGCCCCAATCGCTGCTGCCAGCAGCACACTGCGCAAAACCCGCATGCTGCGGCGATGCGTCCACATTCCACCAGCCCAGCCCAACCACGCCGTTATTGCCACAGCCAGCGAGACCTTGGCCGACCATGGGGCCACCATGCCCAGGCATATGCCAGCCAAAAAAAAGAAGGCGGCGGCAACCAGCGGTTGTGGCCGACGTACCGGCGGTGCTACATCTTGGCTGCTTTGGGAAATGATCAATCCTCAAAAGTGCGGCACGCGGAAAAAATGTTCCGATTCCATCAATATAAGTGCTGCTAAAGTTACCCCATAAGCCAGCCACGTCAAGGCCCAATACCGACAATATGTTCATGCGGGTATAGATGATAGCATCAAACATAACACCATCTATTGGCTTGACCGCGGGGCATCGCTTGTCGCTCCCTGCAGACCCGCTGGCGGGGTATGCGCGTCGCTTACGCCTCGCCAGTGGCCAATACTACTACGCCATAAAATATGAATTTATTTTTGCGCCGTCCCTAAGTTTTGCTCTGGCCACTTTAGTTTCTCCATGCACACGCTGCCATCCTTACGTTGTATTCGAAATTTGCTCATTTTACGCTGCGCGGTTGTGCCGAGAAATTGCCACGCTTCGCCAAGACGCTGAGCCGCCAGCGTGATGAAGTCAATGTCAGCTTTTTTAAAGAGCTGGGCTTCGTCATTTTTTTCAATTCCGCAGAAATGTCGGTCCTCCAGCAACGCGGCCACCAGAAAGCTGCCGCTGCCAAACGCATTGTCCAGCACAAGTTCCCCGGGACGCGAGTAAGTCCGGATCAGGTATCTGCCCAAGGCCACGGGCTTTTGCGTGGGATGCCACACTTTCCCCTCGCTTTCGGCGGTCTTGAAGTAAATCACATCCGTGGGAAATCGTTGCCCTTCGCTGCGGACGTGGGCCGGCAGGAAGTCTCCGTACGAGCCGGAGAGTTGATTTTTTCGCACGCCTTTATCGTACGGAACGCCAGAACTCATCTGTGGAAAATAAACCGATTGCCGCGGTGCAAAGACACAAATATCTTCGTGTTTCTGCAGTGGCTGCCGCCTGGCGTTCAGGAAATTTGTTGGTTTGGACTTTTCCCAGACCAGTTTATACCGGAACCATTTTTCGTTGGAAACCATCAACCGGGCGGTAAACAATCCTTGGCCGGTTAAGATAATTGTCCCTGATGGCTTTAGAACATGGCGGTAGGCGGCCCATAACTCGGTGAGATCAATAGGGCTGTCCCATGGATTCTGTGTTGTGCCGTACGGCAAATCGCACAATATCAGATCAACACAGTGTGCCGGGAAACGCTGCAATAATGTAAGGCAATCGCCCTCAAATAAGGCGTTGTCAATATCCTCGCCGCGTAGATGTTTGCCTGTATAGGATCCATTGATAGTCACATCTGCTGGTTTCGACACGGCCAAGGTCATTCCAACTCCTCTGGACAGCAAATAAAATTATAGTCTTAAACTCGTGATTTCGTAAATGGGTTTACCGCTGAAGGCTTAGCGCTCTTAACTTTGTTGACATGCCCATGGGCGTGGCGTGGAAAGTTGCTCCATCGGCGGAGGCCAATGGATCGAGATCGATTTAATAGGCCCGGTTGCTTGAAATATCGATCAGTTTCCTGCGCAAAAGAACTCATTGCGGGCCATCCGTTAAATTTGCCGATCAAATGAAAACTTTTGCAAAAACAGGCGGATTCGCTATCATGCACGCTGATGCGTGAAAGACGCGCGGGCGTAATTCAGCGGTAGAATGCCAGCTTCCCAAGCTGGCAAACTTGCCCATAAACCCCAATAAAAGGCATAATTCTGAATGGTGCGCACCAATAGGCGCACCAAAACTTCCGGGCTGCGATGTGCAGAATCAAATCGCCCCAGAATTGCAGACTATCGTGGACGCTTGGTCCAAGCTGCCCCAAGCAATCAAGACGGGCATTCTGGCGTTGGTGAATGCAGCGAAATGAAGGGGATTGTCAGTAGAATCAGCAAACCTGCCATGACGATGCGTACCATGACGAAATGTCTCGCTACCTCCCCACGTAGTAATAGTCGCCTTGCATTTGCTTTATCTTCATCGTATAGTTCAAGCATGGCTTCAACTAAAAGATACGCACTAATCAAGAATCTACAGAGCTCTTTTCGGCGGGGCGAGCCTTTTGACTATCCTCAACTGAGAAAACTGGGCATATCATCTGCCTTGGCGCACCACTATTTGAAATCGGGATGGCTGGTGCGATTGGGTCGCGGCGTCTTCGCATTTCCGAACGATGTCTTGCGTCAGGAAGCATGTCTGAAATTTCTATCAGAGCATATAGCTGGCTTTCATGTTGGCGGCAAGACCGCCTTAGCTTGGCGCGGCATTCGCCACAATGTGCCAGCCCGCGAGGTGCTTTACTTATGCGGTGATGAAAACGTCGGCTTGCCAACCTGGTTTCGGAAACGATTTCCATCTCGTTATACGGTGCGAAATCCGTTTTCCATCAAATTAGACAAAGACTTCGGTTTGCAACCATTGCCGGAAGAGCCGGACGGGGTTCCCGTCTCCGTGCCGGAGCGGGCCATGTTGGAAATGTTAAACGAAGTGGGTGTACGTGAAGGAATTGAAGAAGCCCGCAATATCATGGAAAGCGCCAGATCACTGCGGCCGAATGTTCTGGCCACGCTGCTGAAAAATTGCCGGCGAGTCAAGGTTGTGCGACTATGCGTGAACTGGGCACAGGAAATGAATTTGCCGTGGGCAGCGTCGGCAAGGCAGGCCGCGAGCGGACGATCCGGTCATGGCCGCTGGACCGGGCGACTTAAAGACGGAACGATTCTTGTACTCAAGCCATGATGGATAAGACTTATATTGAAACGGTCAGGCTGCTGCTTGAAATTGCTCCCGCAATTTTTGAAACGCCGTATTTTGCCATGAAAGGCGGTACGGCCATCAATCTCTTTGTTGCAAATATGCCACGATTGTCTGTGGACGTTGACGTGGTTTATACAAATCACCAAACAAGCCGTGATACGGCTCTGGAATCAATCGTCCGGGGATTGGAAATTGCCAAAAAACGGCTAACCAGCATGGGCCTTGCAGCGGAGCTTTCATTGACCAAAAGCGGCGATGAGATCAAATTGTTTATCCGCCGGGAGTGTCATCAGGTAAAAGTCGAGGTCAATCACGTCTTCCGCGGCACGGTTCTGCCCGTCGAGATACAGCGGCTTGGCGCTGCCGCCCGGACACAGTTCACCACAGAATTATCCGTGCCGGTTTTGGCGGCGGCGGAACTCTACGGCAGCAAGCTGGTCGCCGCGATGGATCGCCAACATCCCCGTGACCTCTTTGACGTGCGCGGGCTTTTTGATCGAGACTCCCTGACCGCTGAAGTTGTCGAATGTTTCGTGTGCTACCTGGCCGGACACAACCGGCCCGTGCATGAAGTCTTGTTTTCCCGCGACCAGGACATTGCATCCGCCTTCGAGAACGAATTCGCGGGCATGACCAGGGATACGGTGACATTGTCGGAATTGCAGCAGGTCAGGCGCAGACTCAGGAATGAATTGCCCGTCATGCTCACGGCAAATCAACGACAGTTTCTGCTGGGATTGGTTGCGGGTGAACCGAATTGGCAGTTGATGAAGTGTCCTCATCTGTCTGAATTGCCGGCAATTCGATGGAAACTCCAAAATCTAACCAAACTCAAGAAGTCAAATCCACAAAAGTTCACCCAACAATTTGTAGCAATGAAAGTTCAGTTGGCCGAGTGCTCATAACAATCCGATCAACAGTTCATTGCACACTGATGACCACCATGTGATTAATCCGAAATCAATCAGGAAATCGCCGTGGTCCCGGTCCGAAGTCCACTACAAAAAGCCACCGCTGCGCTTGCCATGCTCCGGCTTCATCCCGGTGCGCCGGGATTCCAGGCGTGCGCGTGGCATGTCTTTTTTCC
>JAJZNX010000039.1 GCA_021852275.1 Planctomycetota bacterium
ATTCATGTTTTACGGCGCAGGAGTTTTGGCCGCCGGCGAGGCGTGAGCGACGCGCATACCCTGCCAATGGGTCTGTAAGGAGCGAACAACGACGCCCGCGGTCAAAAGAACCAGTCGGAAAGTGTGAAGTTATTTGTGCGCGGCCCCTAAGCCTTGGCTGCGCCGCCTTGCTGCATCTGCAGTGGCTGGTAGCGAGCCATGCCCGCCATATTTATGCTTGATATTTGATGATGATATCATTAAAATTCAAGAATGAACTATAAGCCGCGCATCTTGGCCGACAAACTTAAGAGGATGGTGGCACGCTTTCCTGTGATCATTGTCTCGGGGGCGCGGCAAGTGGGTAAGAGCACCCTGTTGCGGCACGAACTTTCCGGCTGGGATACCGTGGTACTCGACCCGGCCACCGATGTGGGCAACGCCCGGCGCGATCCGGATTTGTTTCTGGATAATCACCCTGCGCCGTTAATCCTGGATGAAATTCAATACGCACCGGAACTGGTTGCGGCAATCAAGCGGCGGGTGGACCAGGCCCATGAAAAGCCATCACCAGGCGGCTCCATCCGCCATACCGCACTGCACCGGGCCTTGTTCGTGCTGACCGGCTCTCAGCAGTGGGCGGTGCTCAAATCAGCGGGCGAATCTCTGGCGGGACGTGCGGTGTTCCTGGATCTACAGGGATTTTGCCTGGCGGAGATTGCCCGCGCCGGAGGCACGCAGCATTGGCTTGAACGGTATCTCGATGATCCGGCTAGATTCACGGCCAGCGACCACCGGCGGCTGCCGGCGCGGCGAACCATGCAGGAGCAGCTTTGGCGGGGGTTCCTGCCCGCCGCGGATTCGCTGGAGAAAAACTGGATTCCGGACTATTACCGCTCCTACCTGCGAACTTATATTGAACGCGATATTCGCCTGGTTTCCGATGCCCGTGACCAGCAGCAGTTCGGACGGTTTGTGCAACTGATGGCGGCACTCACGGCCCAGGAAATCAACCATTCGCAATTGGGACGGGAATTGGGCGTGACCCCACAAACCGCCCGGCGCTGGCTGGCCAATCTTGTGGCGACGTTTCAATGGTTTGAAATTCCAGCCTTCCATGGCAATACCCTCAAACGGCTTAGCGCCAAGCCCAAGGGCCATATTGCCGACACGGGCCTGGCCTGCGCCCTGCAAAGCATTTCCACCTGGCAAACGCTCTCTGGCCACCCGCTGGCGGGGCCGCTGTTTGAATCCGCCGTGGTCGGAGAAATACGCAAACTCTCCGCCACCCTGGCGACCCCACCGAATCTCTATCATTGGCGCAGTCATGGCGGGGCCGAAGTGGATCTGCTGCTGGAACGGGACGGAGTTTATTACCCCATTGAGATCAAACTTTCCACCCATCCGTCCAGTCGCGATACCCGCGGGATACAGGCATTTCGCGCTGCCTACCCGGCACTGAAAACCGCCCCCGGGCTGGTGATAGCACCCGTGGAAAAATCGCAGCGCCTCTCACCCACCGACTGGACCTTGCCGTGGGATACTCGCTAGCGCTCTCTGCCAGCGCTGCTGCGGTACACCAAGCGGTCGGAGATCGATACTGTTAGTTTGGCCGGCGCAATGTTGGATGGCGGGGACGCATGGTATGCCATCGATTGGTAAGAGCTACGGTGATAGGGGGCGCGGGAGTTGAGAGTGGAGCAGGGTGTTGGGGCCAGAACTGGGAATTTATGCGGGCAAGATGCCCGCACCCCAAAAGCCCCATCCGGCTACAGGGTGAATTCCGTGGATTGACTTGATGCAGCGTAAATAAATTGCGCCCGGCCAAGTCCCGAAAGCCTTCGGGACCGGGCTGGAGAATAGTGGCGGCGGTGGGGAATTGGTATCCGGAAAACCAGACAAGAATGTCTGTGCCACCATTTTTTATTCGCCGCGGCGAGGATGGGGGCATGGGCTTGGGACTTCTGCTTCTGCCACGAAAGAAACAGCTTCGCGCCTAAGACAGCAAAGTTTGCCTGCGGGCAGGCCGAATACAAGCCGTCAGTACAGTGAACATCTGATAAACTGATTCGACCCAGCGACGCGGAAGTCCACACTTCCGCGGCGTTTTTTCTGGACCGTCCAAGAACCAAAATTGCCGCCCCGGCAATGTCCGAATGTGGTCATCTTTGCAGAAATGTGCCCCAAATGGCTGATGAGTACTAAACAAAGTTCGCGCTTGCCGCGTTCGACGCACGCACCAAAGCTCCACCTTAGGGACCGCGCACCAATAACTTCACCCATTCTGGCTGGTCCTTTTGGCCGCCGGCAGGGTTCATCAATGCGGCGGAGTGCCGCCGGTGGCAATGGATGTGGTTGGACCCGCATGATGCAGGGCCGCAAGAAACCTGGCATATTCGGGGGATCGAACATAGCCTGCGTAAGCAGGAAGCCCCGGCAATGGTTTAAGCGCAACGCCCAGCACCTGGTGCAACGTCAGGAGGTCTCGGGTCACCTGGCGAAAATTGCGCCGTTTAAGACTGATGGAAATATCAACCCAGTAAGTCTGCAGATACCGGGGCCTCATGGAGATGGCCAGGTCGGCATATTTTTGCGCCTGAAGCAACGCCGCGGGCGTGTTGAGCTTAGCCTCTGATAATGCGGCCAGCATTACCTGATATGGATCTCCGCCGATTTCCTTGCTGATTTGCAGATTCGCCGCCGCCGCTTTGGCAAACTGTCGTGTGGTGTAGAAATAATCCAACTCCATCAACAGCGGAGCCGCATCATGCGGAAAGGCCTTGCGATAAGCCCGCAGGGCATGCCGGTACAGGCGCAGGTATTTCGCCGGGTTGGCCACGGCCAGAGCGTCTGCGACGGTAACCTGCTGCTGTAACATCATCCTGGTGCGACGTAACGCTGGTGGAAGCCGGGGCCAGGCCCGCAGGTATGCATGGTAATGTCTGGTCAGGACGCATTGCTGTTCCTGCTGGATTTGCGCCATGTTGGCCACAAGCACGCTCGCCTGGCCGGTAAGGCGCTGCCAGAGCGTAGGCTCGTCATGCGCCAGATAAAAAAGCACCATGCGATGCGATGTTGCGCTTACCAGCTCTCCCGTCATCGCAATGTATATATCGTCGGCCACCACAGCACCATCCGGTCGCCGGACCAGAATCCATTCGCTGTAAGAAACACCTCCGGAAGGAAGCATAAGCCGAAAAACGGCGCGATTCTGTCCGTCGATTTTTCGCACTCCCAGGAGTGTAAAGCGACCCCCGTGGCGCATCTGGTAGGCCAATGTCTTTCCCAGGCCCAGATGTAACTGGAACTGCGCATACATGGCCCTGCGCTGGGCTTTGGAAAGCGGCAACCCTGCGGTGACCTTGCTAAACCACATCGGCAGATACAGGCAGGCATTGATGGCCCGGCTGTTCCGGGAATCAACTGCCGTCTTAATACGTAGGGCGCAGGCCAGCATTTTCTGGTTTTCAACCGGTGTTATAAACTGTCGCAACGCTTTTCCAGCCCCAACCGCACTCGCTGAGCCGGCCAACATTGTCCCAAGCAGAAAACAGCCCCCCACCGGCATCCATCGCCGGAAGGCGATCATGAACGACCGGAAAACCGCCTTCCTGGAAAAATTATTATTGGTCATACATCATACCCCGATAATCCGGAAACGGTTCCCGACCCCTGCACCCGCCAGGCTCACTATTCAAGTAGACAGGTACAAATGATTCTACCTTCACAATCAGACAACGCAACGGCCAATTGAACCTCCCGCTCGCAGCAGCGATCTGATCTGGACATCGCCAGCCGATGGCCCTTCCGGCGACGATCTGCCACGTCGCAATCCAACCTCTATGGGTGCTCAACGCGGCCAACCTCCACTGGTAGCCGTCACCAACGATCGCCCGGCAGGTGCCGGCCCGATGTTGGATGGTCGTGGCGCATGGTGCGCCACTGTCTGGCGAAGGTCTTATAATATCGCCCAAAAATGGGCACAGACGAACAATTTGAAAATTTTCTCCATTTTTTTACCGATTTACTTTCCATCCGCCGAAATCTAACTATGGTTTAGGTGTCAGCCGAAATTAGGGGCCTTAAAAAGCCTTGTACTAATTCGGCTGGCCGCCAAGGCGGTAAGGGTTACGACCCTTGGCAGAGAAAAGAGCGCCGGACCAATGGAAGATAGAGAGTAAGTAAGAATCCTTTCCAGGCCTCTTGAAAGATAGTTTTAACCAGACGCAGGCCGGTGTAGCCAAGGCAACGCCGATCACAATACCGGTCTGCGTTACAGGATTCCCAGGAGCGGTTTTCCACCCATGCTGGTGGACGCTCATAACCGCCGACCGCTTGTTGCGGCCCGGCCAAGGTAGAAAGAAACGTCTTTTTTTTAAGGAGATATATCTATGCGTAACTACCTCCACTCAACCACTTCCCTGAAAGTCGCTTCCCTCGTCGGAGGCGCAGCGCTTCTGGCCGCCACCGTGGGCCAGGCCGGTGCCAGCACGATTTCCTTTGATTTTGCGGGCAAAACGGGAAACCTCGGCAACACCTACACCTTCAGTTCCACCACTACCCCGACAATTCAACTCACCGCCACGGGGTTCAACAAGCAAAGCACCCAATACAATAACAACGAAACCGCGCTTTATTACAAGAGTGGTACCGCCGCTGAAACCGGTCTGGGTCTGGCCAATGGCCCGGATAATGAAATTGGTTATGGCCAGTTTATCCAACTGAATCTGGCCAACGTGCTGGCCGCTTTGCCCGACGGAAACAACCCTGTCACCATCACCATCGGCAGCGTGCAACAGTCCTCCGGCGATGCCTATGCCATTTACAGCTCCAACACGGCCGGAACACTGGGTAGTGATAAGGTGGCCTCCGGTAACTGGAATAATGCTACTGGCTCCATCGCCACGGCCACTTTCAGCTTGGACAAACCCGGTGCCAGCCAATATCTGGACATCACCGAAACGGGTTTCACCCAAGGTAACGACGGCGGTTGGGATAACACCAACAACTGCTGGGACTGGCAGGATCAAGGCTGCCAAACCATCTCCGGCAGTGTGCTGCTTAGCACGGTCTCCGTCAACACCGGCAGCCCGCTACCTGAACCGGCCAGCCTGGCGATGATGGGTGCCATGGGCCTGGGCCTGCTGCTTCTGCCGCGAAAAAAAAACCTTAGCGCCTGATGGCCGAGACCTGCCCATGGGCAGTATCAAAGCCCGCTAACACAATCAATGCCGGCGGGCAAATGAATGGTTAAACCAAACGCCGCGGAAGCCAACAACTTCCGCGGCGTTTTTTCTGGCCCGTCCGAGAACCGAAATTGTCGGCCCGGCAACGTCCGAGAGGCAATCTTTTTGTAGTATGAGGCCAGTGTCGGCTGATGAACATTACATGGTTTGTTCCAGCCGGGACAGGGGGACGCAAGAGAAAGGCTACGAACATGCCAGCGGCGATACGTAAAACCACCGCATACCCGTGCCGCAACCGGCGTGCAGCTTTTACCGTGGTGGAATTATTGGTGGTGATGTTGATAGTTGCCATTCTTATTGCCCTGCTTTTACCGGCTCTTTCGCGGGCCAGGGAGTTGGCCAATCGGGCCTTGTGCGCAGCGAATTTGCATACGTGGGGGCTGGTGGCCCAAAGCTTTGCCCAGGATAACCATGGCTATTTTCCCACCTCCTGGGCCTTTGGCGAAGGCAACCCGCAAAACGTCAACGGACTGCCCAGTTGGCTTAGCTCCGACCCTATGGTGGCTACGCAATTTCCGCTGGGCCTGAATTTGGATTCCAATAACCAGACCAATGTCAATGCCGGGGCAGCCTGGCTGCGCTACGGCACGCCCTATTCCACCTTCCTGCAATACGGCGGCACAGGCTATACCACCAAAACTATTTCCAGTTATTTCGGCTCGGCCTTTCAAACCCAGATTTCTGCCCATGGCAAAAACCATATTTCCGGCCTTACCGATTCCACCCCCATCGCCTCGGCCAACGAGGGCATTCCGCTGCCCCTGTGCCTGCAACCCGACCAGGACGGCATGGACCCCACCACCATGGGCGTGGATGGCGGATTGCCCAAAAACCTCAGCACCGAAACCGGCTACTATTTACCCGCTGGTGCGGAGCCGAAAATTACCCTGGCCCCATGGATGATTTGCCCGAGCTGCCAATTCACCGACGATCTTTTCGCCTGTTATCAACCCGGAGATTGGGGCTACATGATTACCACCACCTATGCTTACGTGGCCGGGGCGCTGCTGCGCCAGCCCGGAAATTTTCAGGAATACCAGACCTCCGGCTGGTCTCAACCGGGCATCATTTTAACCAATGGCTTTAATAACAACGCCCCAAGTTCCACCCAACTGGCCTGGGGCAATGGCGAAAATAAACCCGCCACCACCGAATTTGGAAAGCCCAGTGATATCCTGGCGGCGGATTGTGTTACCTGGGGTGGCGGCGGCGGACAGGGCAACCTTTACCTTATCAACCATCCCCGTTTGACCGATCCCCAGGAGGCCGCATTTGAAAATATCCTTTACGCCGATGGCCACGTGGCCGGAATTGACCACCCGAGCTATTACGATCCGGTTTCCGGTAAGATCACCGGCAGCCTGACCACCAGCGATTGGGCGGAAGCCCATACCCCGCCGCTGCAACCCAGCGAGCATGGCAAGCCACCGGTTTATGTAAATCCCAAGGCCGATCCGGCACACGCCTGGGTTGATACGTGGAATGCCGAGTGGGCGGGATGGTATTTTTACTGGCCCAATTCGCCCGGAGGCAATTAACGGATGACGCAGAAATATTTTACCATCCGCCGCCTTGGGTGCCGGTCAGGCGTAAGCAATACGCATGCCCCAGCCCGGTCCCGAAGGCTTTCGGGACTTGGCCGGGCGCAATGTGCTTCCACCATGCTGGTCAATCTACAAAATTCCCACGCCCCTCGTAGCCGACGGGGTCCTCCCCGTCGAGGCGAATTTAGATAGTCCTGGGCTGCAATTGACGCGGGCCGCGGCGATGAGGACATCGCCGGCTACGGCGAACCCCGATGACGTGAATTGCCATGGCCCTGAACGCCGAGGCTGACCAGCGTGGTCCGGCAATCTTCATCCGCCATGGCTGACCGCCTCCCTGCTCCTGAAACCTTAAACCGGGCGGCCCTTACGGCACCACCACATTTTTAGCCCGAAAATTGCCGGACCAGTTGAGTTGCCACAATTGAGCCAATGGCACGGTATGGGCCGAGCCATCCGTAAAGGAGATATTCACACAGCCCAGATGGCGGTTGATGCAGAAGCGGGCCATTTGATCCTGGGCATTAAGCGTAGGATCCCCAGTTTGGGTGTTGCTGGGTACCGCATCGGACGCGGCCGGGCTGCCATCCACCCAGATACAATCTCCAAACAGCGGCTGCGAGTCCACAATTTGGTTGCCGTTGGCCCGCGGATCAAACGACGGTGGGGCCGCGATAGCAATATAGCCTTTGCCATGGTCATCATAATATCCGCCGATATCCAATACGCCGTGAATGCCCTGATTGCCGCTGTTGGTAAAGTTTCCCTGTGCATAGATGCTGCCATTGAGATCCAATTGGCCATGGATGGTCACACTGCCAAGGGTAACGATATTGATATTGGCCGCTCCCTGCGAAGGAAATATCCCATCGACGGTAACATTGCCGGATACCAGCAGCGTTCCGGAACCGATAATGGTCATCTGTCCGCTGGCGTCAAAATTGCCGTTGATGTAAAGATACGGGTTGTTGGTAAAGTCAATGGTGTTACCGCCGGAAGTCGGAGCCGGGTTATCGGTGTCCATGATTTGATTGTAAATGGCGGTAACGTCCGGCGGCTGCATACCTGGCATATTGGGCAACTGCGAACCCTGCACGGTTATACCCCCATGCAAAGTGATGGCCCCGCCGGATTCCATCGCACCGGTGATCAAAGCGCTGCCGTTGGCTTCAATGGTGGTGGCTGAGGCAATGCCACCATAGTAGCTGGTGTTGCCCCCCAGTGTTACCTTGCCGTAGGCGGCCACTGCAGGAATAACGCTGTCACCACCGGCGTGGGTGTTCATACCGTAACTGCAGGTGGTGCCTTGCAGCCAGCCATAAGCCCCGCCGGGATTTACCAGACCCCATGCCTGGCTGGCGGTACCAATTCCCTGGGTGGTGGCAGTCGGATCCACCGGCGTGGCGGCATCCGGGCACAGGCCGTTGGCAATAATGTTGTTGTCGTAAGGCTTAATTTCGGGGTACCAGTAGCCACTCATGGTAAGCCCGTCGGATGGCATCATTCCGCGGTTATGCTGGGCATAGCTAAGGGCGGCCAGCGAAAGTTGATGCAAATTGGAAAGACACTGTGCGGTGCGCGCATATTCGCGGGCCCGGGCCAGGCCGGCCAATAAGATGGCAATGAGGATGGCAATGATGGAAACCGCCACCAATAATTCGGTCAGGGTAAACGCGCCCGGACAGGCATCGAGGCTGTTGTGGCGGGCACGTGCCCGGTGACGCAGCCGCAGGCAACCGCGACGCCGGGATCCCGCCGGACCGGTGGACAAGCTGTCAGACGTGTACGTAATGGATGCTGGAGCCAACATGGTGGTAGCTCCTTTCTTGAGGGCCGGTTCTGCGCCGCAGAGGCCGACGCAGCCCCATGACAGAGAACCGAAACATCAATATCAGGCCGGGCGAATTGTGCCATGGTAACAGACATCAATCAGAGCCTGCCATCGGCGCAATACGAGCCGGATCATTTTTTTTCATCCACCCCTGCCGGCCATCAGGTCAGGCAGAAACCACTCGCTTTACGAACCCTATTGGTGCCAGGACAGATCAACGAGGCTTTGATCCAATAAGGAGCTATCTGTATTATTATATTGCTGCAATCGGTAAACGTCAAGGGAATTACTGGGGCCGGCTCCAAGCCCGTCTTTGAAGCTCCGCAGCCGGGCCAATGCGAAACGGCATTGGCCCGGCCCGTGCTTGAAAGATCTTTACTGCCGCCATCAGCTAGAGCCGCGGAAAAATTCGTCCGGCTCAGGCCACGCGCCGCTTCCGCAGCAGCAAACCAATGGCCGGTATGGCAAAGAGAGAAAAGGCCGCCGGCTCGGGCAGCGGCGTTCCGCCATTGAGGCGGGTCGTGGTCTCGACACCACCCGTGGTGTAATAAATCGTAGCCCAAGTCAAATTCACGTTGCTTGCGTTCACAATGTTCGGAAGATCCAGCACGAACGTTGGCGAATTTTGCAGAAAAGGATTATGCGGGCCATTCCCCTTAATGCTGCCATCGGCGGCGCTATAATTTCCGCCGGTGGGGTCTCCAATCAGCGTGAAACCACTGCTAGTCTTCAATGTAAGGCCGGTTGCTGTTGACGAAAGCACCCAATTGCTTGTTCCGGTTATATTGTTTGTTCCCCCGGTAACGGCGGCCGCCCCGGCACTGCTGTAGCTTCCATCACTGGCCACATTGATAAGATTAGCGGTAACGGACGAGAATGCGGCCGATGACAGCGACGCACCACCAGTGGTGGATATATCGAAACTTACGCCCTGCATAAGATCTCCGGCCGCATAGGTTTCAGATGTGGTGTTGTCCATCATAATGGACACAGTTCCTGCCGTGGTATCGAACCGCAATGTGACGGTCCCCGAAAACGTCGACGAGGTATTGGTTTGATTCCCCGTACCCGTAATCACATCTGTGATGATGTTAGCCCGTCCCAAATGTGAACCGAGTCCAACGACACCGGCCGCGGCTAAGGCGCAAATTCCAAGTGCAGATATTTTGACATTACGCATGGTGCTGTCTCCTTTCAAAAGACCTTTGTGTTAACGACCCACCGGCACAACCGGCAAACCGCAGCCTGGCCACACAACGGCGGCCAGACAATTCCTTTTTTCTCTTGGCGACCAGCTCATAAAAGCTACTACTCGCCAATAAGCACTTTTAGTGCCCTCGCCGGTGAAGCGCGCCGCAGGGGCCGCCGCACCTAAGCGATACCCAAACCATAGTCATAATACGGCGGATGGAAAATATTTCGTCCAAAAATATTCGGAAAATCTTCCAAAGCCCTATAAAATCGCCATCCCAAGCGAATTACAAGCCTAGCCATCAGTTTTTTCCACCCATCAAAATAAAACCCAGACCCCTCAACAACCCCGTCCGTGGTAGATCCAGGCTCCCTCAGCCGCCAGAGGCAAGAAGATTCAAATCTCTGGCCTCACTTCATATTTACGCCGGCAATCCTCGATCGTGCAGCCCTGTCCAATAACGGCTCTGACCGCACCCCATAAAATAACTCATAACCTATTTGCTATGAGAGAGTTACCATTACCATACATTTTTTAAAGATTTGGAGATATCCACTGGACACCTCCTGAAAGTGGCTGTGGCTCTTCGAATTGACCACCAGCCTTATGGCACCACCACGTTTTTCGCCCGGAAATTGCCCGACCAGTCGAGTTGCCACAATTGAGCCAGGGGAACGGTATGGGCCGAGCCATCGGTAAATGACACGTTGATTTGCCCCAAATGGCGGTCAATGCAGAAGCGACCCATTTGGTCATTGGCATTCAGGGTTTGGTCGCCCAGGGTGAGATTGGTTGGCACAGCATCAGTGGCTGCAGGGCTGCCATCCACCCAGATACAATCACCAAACAGCGGCTGGGCTTCGGTAAGACTGCGCCCTCCGGCCCGCGGGTCAAACGACGGCGGCGGACTTTGTACGTAGGTGCCGCGTCCGCTGTCATCAAATGCGCCGTCCGCCACCATCACACCGCCAAGGTTGTAGCGGCCGCTAAGCGAAAGGGTCCCACCAGCATAAATGCCGCCATTGATATTCACCTGCCCCGAAAAATTGATGTTGCCCAGGCATACCAGGTTGATGTTGGCTGTGCCCAGCCCATTGGCGGGAAACCAGCCGGAAATATCGATATCGCCGTTGACCAGCAGCGTACCGCTGCCGATGATCTGGATTTGGCCTCTGGGCGAAAAGTCACCGTTGATGATCTGGTACGGATTGATATTAAAGTTGATGACCCGGGTACTGCCGGAAATCGGCAGCGGATGATCGGAATTTTCAATATTTTGGTAAATGGTGGCCACGCTGGGCGGCTGTTGGCTGGGCATATTGGGTGTTTGGGTTCCGCTGATATACACGTGGCCATGGATGTTGATAGTTCCGCCAGCCTGAATATTGCCATAGACAGTCAGGTTGCCGCCGCCGGTGATATCGGCGGCGGAGGCAATGGTGCCGCTAAAGGTCTGATTGCCGCTCAGGCTCACCGATGCAAAGCTGGAAATTCCCGGGATGCTATTGCCCGGGTTGACAAAGTTATTTAGCCCATAGCTGGCAGTAGTTCCCTGTAACCATGAGTATGGGCCGGCCGGGTTCACCGGTCCCCAGGCTGTAGTGGCAGTACCGATGCCGTTGGATGGCGAGGTCGCATCCGGGCAGATGGCATTGGCGGCGATGTCATTATCATAAGGGGCTATTTCCTTGTACCAATAGCCGCCGGGCATTTGATAATCACTGGGCAAGGCCCCGCGGTCATGCTGGGCGTAGCTTAAGGCGGCCAGTGACAACTGGTGTAAATTGGACAGGCACGTAGCAATGCGGGCGTATTCGCGGGCGCGAGAAAGAGCGGCCAGCAATATCGTGGCCAGCACCGCCATAATTGCCATGACGACAATAATTTCCGTGAGTGAAAAACCGTAATTGCGATGCCGTAACTTCATGTTCATCCTGCGCAAGCTGTTCTCAGATCCCCACTTCTTATAACCACACTTCCCACCTGGCGACGAGTCTGTTCACACCTGTTTATTCGACCACACGTATACACGCACCATAATGATTTTTGAAAGGTCCGATTAAACATGGCTGCAGCGTTAGAAACAACCAGTTCGCTTTTAATATCGGTCCCAGCCGACACAGCCGCCCTTGAACCATCGCCGGCCAGCCTGACCGGAGCAGCAGAACGTCGCGGCACAATTGGACACGCATGCCATACTCCACCTGCACCACCACCGGTCACAGGAAGCCTGTCACACCATCGGACCGTGAGTACACAGATTACGGTAACAGGCTACGGCACCACTACATTTTGGGCGCGGAAACTGCTGGACCAGTTAAGCTGCCACAACTGGGCCAGCGGTACGGTATGGGCGGAGCCATCCGTAAACGATACGTTGATCTGCCCCAGATGGCGGTTAATGCAGAATCTCCCCATCTGGTCATTGGCGTTAAGGCTCTGATCTCCAAGTTGGGTATTGGTGGGCACGGCATCGGTGGCCGTCGGGCTGCCGTCCACCCAGATGCAATCGGCGAAAAGCGGCTGGGAATCAAGCAGATCGCGTCCTCCGGACCGCGGGTCAAAGGAAGGTGGTGGCTTTTGACTGTATGTACCGCTGCCGGTGTCGGCCAAAGCCCCATCGGACACCAGAACGCCGCCGAGGTTATATTTGCCGCTTAAGTTCAGGTCGCCGCCGGCATAAATGCCCCCGTTGATATTCACCTGGCCTGAAAAATTGATGCTGCCCAGGCACACCAGGTTAATGTTGGCCGTACCCGTACCGTTGGCCGGGAACCAACTGCTTACATCAATGCTTCCGGTTACCAGAAGCGTACCGCTGCCGATAATCTGAATCTGGCCATTGGGCGAAAAGTCGCCATTGATGATCTGGTATGGATTGTTGTTGAAGTTGATGACGGTGGTGTTACCGGAAATCGGGGTGGGATTATCCGTACTTTGAATGGTCTGAAATATATTGGATACACTCGGAGGCTGCAGAGCGGGCATGTTCGGCGTCTCCGTGCCGCTGATATAAAAATTGCCGCTGGTGTCAATACTGCCGCCGGCCTGCAGGTTACCGTAAATGCTCACGTCCCCGCTGGCGGTAATGCCGGTGGCGGAGGTAAGGGCACCCTGGGCGATTTGCTGATAGGTCTGGTTGCCACCGAGGGTAAGTTCGCCCACGCTGGCAATGCCGGGAATAGTGCCACCCGGATTGGCATAATTATTCAGCCCGTAACTGGAAGTGGTTCCCTGCAACCAGGGGTATGGGCCGGCCGGGTTCACCGGTCCCCAGGCCGTGGTGGCGGTGCCGATGCCATTGGATGGCGCAGTCGCATCGGGGCAGATGGCATTGGCAGCGAGTTTATTGTCGTAAGGGGCAATTTCAGGATACCAATAGCCGCCCGGCATCTTATAATCGCTGGGCAAGGCCCCCTGGTTATGCTGGGCGTAGCTTAAGGCGGCCAGCGACAGTTGATGCAGATTGGAAAGACATTGCGCAATGCGTGCGTATTCACGGGCCCGGGCCAGGCCGGCAATGAGTATGGCCGCCAGAACGGCAAGGACGGCCAGAGCCACCAGCAATTCCGTGAGCGAAAAACCGCGTTGATGATGATGTCTTTTCATATTTACCTCTGAATCAACATCCGGCCACACAACAGTGCATGCAGGGCTTGCACAACCTCACGGCCACGCCCCACACACTCCTGCATTCGGCCATGGGCATGAGCACACCACACATATTTCTGAAGGGTCCGATTAAACATGGCGGCAGAGTTGGAATTGACCGGTGGTTATTTAATATCGGCCGCAGCCGTCAACATTATTCTGTATCCAGCACATGGGACAAAACGATACAAAAATCTCATCCCAAAAGAAAAAGGGCCGGGGCATAAACCCCGGCCCGATACCGCACTCCACTGTAAAAGTCAGTGCACATTGCCGGTGGGGGCTGCTTAAGCAGCCACCGCCGCTTCTTCAATCGCATTCTGGGCCTTTACTGCCAGCCGCTGCATCATGCCGGACCACACCAGCATGAGGCAACCGAAAACCAGCAGAATAATCCAGACCAGTTCCACCCCAAACCAGTGCATGTCGTCCCGCAGCACGCCGGAAACCGTCAGGGTAGCCACAAGGGCCACCAGGGAGCAGGACATCATGGCCACCACGCCCATCAGTCGCGCCAGTTGCAGTGGGAATTTGGACTTGGGAATGGAGCAGGCAATCAATCCCAGCAGGCCAGCCAATTCACCGGCAATGCAGCCCGCGGTAAGCAGGTGCCCCATGAAAGATCCATCCGGAAGCCGCACACCCAGCAGGGCATTGGCACCACGCAGGGAAGCCAACGCCGGCAGCAGCCATACTCCCGTTACCAGGCAAGCCGTAGCCAGCCGCCAGCGGGCTATGTTTGGCTCCTGTGGCAATACGTGTGCAAACCTGGCGATGGTGTCAAAAAATACCAGGGACAACAAGGCCAGCATAGGCATGAACACCAGGTTAAAGCCCATGGAATATTGGCTTAACAGGGCCAGTATCAACAATCCCATCAGGCCAAAGCCCACATTCAGCAGCACCTTTCCGCGCCGCGCACCGGCCATCAGTGGAATCAGGATCAGGCCAGCCCCGCCGGCCACAAATTCCGCCATCTGCAGCATGCCGGGGATAGAGGCCAGGGAACCGCCGGTTTTTACCGAATTCATGAATTCGCTGTGGCCGATGCCCTTGGGCAGAAAGTACAAGCCACTTAACAAGGCCACGCATCCTAATTCCGCCACCCCAATACAAGCTGCCTCCACCCGGCGCCGCGGGAATTTCGCCGCCACCGCCGGCTCCGCCGTCTTGGCAATGGTAGAGGGTGTTGGCAGTGGTTGTGCCGCCACCAATTCACCATCGCCTAAGGTCACCACGCATGTCGGGCTTTCGCCCGCCGTATCAACCGCCGGGCTTGACGGCCCGGCTGCGGGCTTGACCTTGGCACCGCTGATTGGCGCACTCCATGAATCAATAGTTTCACTGCTGGACGTTGAATCTCTCCACTGGGTGGTCATGGTAAACCTCTTCATATGATGAACACTTCTCCGCCACGCGGGCGGGACAGCAGTTTCTATCGGTGGAATGAGCATCGAAAATAAACAAAGTGTACACCCATCCAGCAACAATCTTCGGACGTGCCCATAACATCTGAAAGCATCGGTTAAAAAGAGGGATTGGGGATGATGCTCGGCCGGAACCCATTCAGGTTATCGGCTTTTGTGTTTTTGTGCCGCGCGTGCTGAAGCGATAAAAATAAAGGGTCTTTTTTACCATCCGGTCCGGATGTTCTGAGGATTCGTGCGCTGCAGCGGACCGGCGGACCGCTGCCTGCGATTGTAATTGCGGATACAGGCGCACGGCGTAATCCGTGTCTTCGCCCCGGTTGATGGTTGGAAAGCCCGTGGCCACGGCCAAGGCCCGTTTTACCGGACACAAATGGTTGGGAGTGCGATAGTACACGCCGCCCCGCTGATAATAACGGCGGTGTTCCAGGCCAAAGTCAAACGGACCGGCAAAATGGCCATCCACGGTTAATTCGCCGGCAAATACCACACAATCCGCCCCCGGATGCCGGGCCAGGGCGGTAAGGATTTCTGCCATATAGTCCGTGGCTACCTGATCATCATCATCAATAAATGCCACGTATTGGCCGCGGGAAGCGGCCAATAATTCATTGCGTTTCCCGCCCACGGGTTTTTCGCCGCCATCACGGTTGATGCGAATTTCCACCGTCCATGGATCCACCAGCCCCGCGAGTTGTCGGTTGAGATTGTCCAGCAGTTGCTGCAGGCTGGCGTGGCGTACCGGCAGGGTGGGAATCAAAATGCTTAAGATCGGCTCCCGCAGGCCAAAACCTGCCTGGTGGCGCCGGTGATACGTGTTCTGGTCCTGCAGCCAGCAGGCCTGGTTCCGGCGGTACAGGTCATCGGGGGTTCGTCCGATATGGCAATGGCGCACAATCACCCGCGGGTCATAATGATACGCCCCGATGGCCCGGGTTACATCGGTGAATTCGTTATCGCAGAAAAAGGATTGGTACTCCGGCTGATACAGATAGCCAAATTTGGTGTACAGATTCCAGCCCAGCACCGAAAGAGTAATCACCCGATTGCCGCCATGGTAACCATCATCAAAATGCAGCGCTCCGTCCAGATTGGGAAATTCCTCCGCCATGGTGGTGGTGATGATCTGGTCATAACCTGGCAACTGCGGCACCATATCATCACTGGCCAGCACCAGTACGTGGGGCGTTAAGGATGTTTCGCGCACCCACGCATCCACATCCGCATTGCAGGCGGCTATTTTACTCCGGCCCGCCGGCCCCACCCGCATGGTTACGTTGGCCATCGCCGCCAGCGCGTGGCGCATGGCCGGTTGGTTCATGGTATGGTCATCTTCATCCACGGATATTAAAAAGTGCACCTGGTTGGAGCCGGAAAGCATGGCCCGCCACCGGGCCAGATTTTCCAGAAATTTCCGGGGCCTCTGGCGGGTGGGCCATTTGATTAACATACGCATCCGCGGAACCTTTATACCTGCTGCTCGCCATCGATCTACAACCACCGGCGACACACTGCGCCACACACCCCAACCGCCGGTGCCGCCGCGTTATGGCTTGCCGGTTAGACGGCGAATTTCGGCCACAGCATCGGCGGTCAGTTTTCGCAGTTCATCGCGAAGAGCGGCCATATCGGTGCGGGCGGCATCGGCATACCGTTTGTGTTCCACCAGTGCCTGCACCGCCAATACTGCCGCAGCACCACCACAAAACCCCAGGGCAATTTCCATCAAAAACATGCGATTCTCCTTATCAAATTAAACCATCTTTTTTTTCGCCAGGCCGGAAAGCCCGGCGATCCATTCCAGGGGATTAAACCCGACTCCCAAAAATGCATCCGCAAGAAAATCCAGCAACACTGCGGCTACGGATAAGCCCACAATCCAGTCCAGCAGCCGATGGGCTTTGCCCCCCAGCCAGGCATCGCGATAACGCTGCTGCGATTGTTTCAGCAGTTCGCGTGTAGCGGTGAGTTGCTCTGCGGCGTGCCGGGCGGCTATAAGGGCCTGTTTTGCGGCCTGATCTTCACGGCCGGCGGCAGTCCGTACCATGGCCACCGTTGCCGCGGCCTGGTACAGCGCCCGTCGCTGCACCGCCAGGGTGGCCAATACTTTGGGCTTTTGGGCCGGCACATTGGCCGGAGTAAGGTGCTGCACCTGCCTTTGGGCCGCGTGATTAAGAGCCTGTGCCTGAGCCACCTGCGGCACCAGCCCCGCGACCTGCGGTTCCACCGGCGGCACCATATCCAGCCCGGTCCAAGGCTGACTTTTACAACCTGCGGGCCCGATGGTGGCTAAACCCAGAATCGCGATAAAAACCATTTTTGATTGATGATATTGCAACATGTATTGCACTCCGTCTTTAATGTGCCGGACGCTGTGGATGGGTGCAGGACCGCCTGGGCCGGATGGCATCAGGTTATTTCCTGACTGCCCCTTATCCCATGTGCCGGGTACGTTCCAGCAATTTGGCGATGCCCTGCTCCAACCGCAGCATGCGTTCGTTGGTAAGTTGAAAGCTTTGTTCCATGGCATCCAGCCGCCGCGAATGTTCCCGCTGCGTGATGCGCAAAGCAGATACGTATCCGGCTGCGGTTACCATGCTGCCCAGCAGTCCGATTAAAAAGCCGCCGACCAGCGACCACTGCACCAGTAAATTCATGCCGATCTCGGCGGTAATTGTCTGCATGACTCAATCCTGTGGAACTTTGCACATCTGCACACGCCAATGGCTGCCGGGCCAGGCCGGAACGGGCGCGTTGACCACAGCCGGCCACCCGTTTTTCGACCCGGTTTTGCCCGGATTCATCAACTGATCGGCTGCCGCGCGGCCAGCGCCACAAAGCCGCTGCGGGTGTTGGCACTGCTGGGAATGGTGAGCGGCAACTGGCGGGCCACCTTGCCATCGATGCGGTAGAGAATGCGATACGCCACCTCTGCCGAATCAAAATACAGGTGCATCGACATGGCCGTTTCCAGGCCGCCATTCACCTTCGTGGACACAAAATATTGCCCAAAATCGGCCAGAATCACATCGCCGATGCTGCCCACCGCCGAACAGTGGTAGCTGTACACCACCGGAATCCCAAACAGCTTCGCGTTGGGCGTTTGCCCGATGGTGCCGGCCGCAAAATACAGGTTCCGACCCGCCGCATCCTTGAGCTGTTCAAACTGCGCTTCGCAGTCCGGATGGGCAATCCATACCACGCTGGACATGTCCCCGGGCCGAATGGTCCAGAGCCGGCTTTTCATGTTCACCAGGTTGCTGTACGTGATTGTAAACGGCGTCTGGCCCGTATCCGCGGCCACCGTAATCAGCGCCGAAGACGAAAGTACCCCCTGCGGCTGACCCTGACCGGAACCATTGATAAACGCACTGTTCAAATCCCAGGCCAGGGC
>JAJZNX010000056.1 GCA_021852275.1 Planctomycetota bacterium
GCTTTTTGCTCATGGCTGGGGGAAGTCAGGTTAGGGCGGCCGTTTAATCCCGGGATGAAGATTGCCGCCGAGATAAATTATTTTTTTATGTTCTCATAAACTGGAGGAGATAACCCATGGCGAAGTCACTGAACACAAAACTGTCCAAATCATCACCGCTGGTCCAGCGGTCGGTGGTTCGTTCCCTGCTGCTGATGGCGGCGGCGTTAAGCGCTTCCGCAGCCTATGCCGAGGCATCCACGATTGCCGCTCCGGCGGTTGCCGCTCCCTCGGGCCTGCAATGGAATTCCACCTTCAGTGACAACTTCAGCAGTGCGTCATCGCTTAACGGCTGGACCTATGATCTGGGCAATAACAATGGCTGGGGCAATGGTGAATCGGAAAATTATACTAATTCATCTAATAATGTAAATGTGTCCGGCGGAAATTTGAATATTCAAGCCATCGGCACGGCCACCGCCAGTGGCACGTATTACACCTCGGGGCGCATTACCACGCAAAGCCTTTTCAGCCAGACTTATGGTCTCTTTCAATTTAGCGCCCAATTGCCCGCTGGTGCCGGGCTTTGGCCCGCGATCTGGATGATGCCGACAGATTCCGTCTATGGTGGCTGGCCGCAATCCGGTGAAATTGATGTCTTGGAATCGCAAGGTTCCGGTACCAATCAGGTTCAGGGGAGCCTGCATTCGGGAACCAGTTACAACAGCCAGAACACGCAATATCAGGTCTATACCCTGCCAAATAATGAGTCCACAACCTCCTGGCATACGTACGATCTGCAATGGGAGCCGATTTCTAACGGGTCCGGCGGCACACAGGTGCAGTTGAATTGGTATGTCGATGGGAACTTGTATGAAACCCAATCGGGTGGCTGGACGGTGCCGTCCAGCGCGCCGGCCGGGGATAGTAATGCGCCCTTTGATCAGAGCTTTTATATTATCATGAACCTGGCCGTGGGCGGCAGCTACACCAATTATCAAACGCCCGGCGTGGGCACCTATGATATGAAGGTGGGTTATGTCAGCGCCTATCAGGCTGCATTGCCGACGGTAACGGCGGCATCCGCCATCGACAATGCTACAAATTATCAGCCCAATTCCACCTTTAACGGCGATAATTCCGGATCAGGGTTTGGAAAATGGAACGTGAACTTCAATTATTCCGGACCTTCCGGCGGGGGCGGCGGTGGCGGTGGCCTGATCATGACCAGCAACACCGGTATTCCCGTCGCCACGCCCGCCTTTGATATTTATGTTTATCCCGGATCGGCGGGCGACACGGGTCTGAATACCGACATCACCACGGCCACGCGACCCTTTACCGCCGCCATGGCTGCGGGTCAAACTTTCACCACGGACTTAAATCTCAACAATGCACAGACTGCGGCCAACAACGCTACGCCGCAAAACCCGGCGTCCGCGGATTCCAATATGGGCTGGCGGTTGCTGGACGCTTCCGGCAAAGTATTGTTTGCCATGACCGCATTCGGCGGCGGATCATCCTACTGGTCCACCGACGCCGCGGGCACGGTGCAGCAGTCCAACATTTTGTACAATTATAAAATTGATGACATCTTCAAATTTACTTTGCTCAATGCGTTGGGAGATTATTCGCTCACCGCTTCAGGCGATACCGGCACAGGGCAGGCGGTGACGTTCACCGGACAAATAAATATGCTTTCCGGCGGGCCGACACAGGTGCAATATTTTGATAACAATGGCGGCAACTACAGCGATGTGCAATGGAGCCAGATGTCCATCAGCGGTGATCCAGTCCCGGAACCCACCATCCTCGGATTGGTAGTCCTTGCCGCGGGAGGACTTGTTTTACTGAACCGTATCCCGCGGCGGCGAGCGCTGTTGCCGCAGAAATTGGGAGAATGACGCGCAATCTGATATAACCTGTCAGTATGTTGAATCCGTTTCTGGCAGTCATACATTCCAGACCCGTGACCCGACGAAGAAAAATTCTCGCTTTGGGTGTCGCGATTTTCAATGATACTCTGCGGCTGGCATGTGGTGGCTTGATCGGCTTTATTGACCCGATAGATGATTTGGCGGATGTGGTAACGGCAGTTGTACTGGCGCTGATTCTGGGCTTTCAGTGGCCTATGGTCTGTGCGTGCATTGCGGAAGCCATTCCCGGTGTTGCCGTGCTGCCCACTTGGACGGCCTTTGTGCTGTTGGTGCCATCAACCAATGGCACCGATGGACCATCTCTCTTGCCGGATCGGGCGGCTAACGAAAAAAATGCTGCGCCGTAAAATCTTTGCCTGTGGCGCTATGTTGGCTGCGAAAAAATTGGCGATGCGGCGTGGTAAGAATTTAGACGCGAGGCGGGGTAGAATGGCCTGCAAATTGTGGAGCTTATTCAATGATGCAAGCGGTGGAATTGAATCTGGACGGCATTGTCGGCCCGACGCATAACTATGCGGGGTTAGCTGCGGGGAATCTGGCCTCGATGCGCAATCGGGGCCGAAGGTCCTATCCGCGACAGGCGGCCCTGCAAGGACTGGATAAAATGCGGCTGCTGATGGAGTTGGGTGTGCCGCAGGGAGTGCTGCCACCCCATGAACGGCCTTATCTTCCATTTTTACGGGCGCTGGGGTTTCGGGGGTCAGATCAGGCCATTATCGCTAAAGCCGCTAAAGATAATCCGCTGATGTTGGCCAACTGCAGCAGCAGTTCAGCGATGTGGGCGGCCAACGCGGCGACGGTATCACCCTCCGCCGATACGCTCGACGGCAAAGTGCATTTTACTCCGGCTAATCTTTTATCCGAATTGCATCGGTCCATCGAGCCGGTCGTCAATACTCGAATTCTACGCACCCTGTTTGCCAATACCCGATATTTTACGGTGCATGATCCTCTGCCATCGGCGTGGGCCTTACGCGATGAAGGAGCCGCCAATTATTTGCGTTTGGCTGCCTCGCATGGCGGGAAAGGCCTGGAGGTCTTTGCGTTTGATTCGGGCATGCCGTATCAGCCGCAGGAATATCTGCACCGTTTTCCGGCTCGGCAAAGCTTAGGGGCCGGTATTGCGGTGCGGCACCGGCACGCTATTCGTGAAGATCAGGCCGTTGGGATCCAGCGTGCAGGAGAGTGTATTGACGCCGGAGCATTTCACGCCGATTTGGTGGCCATGGGGAATCTGGATGTGCTGATATACCACCAGCAGGCATTTGATCGTCAGAGCATCGCGGTGATACAAAAAGCCTGCCACCGACTGTTGGGTTCGCCGCCGCGCTTCGTCGAAATTATCGAGGATAACTTATCTCTGGCGGATGCGGTGCAAACCTATTTTTTTAACAGCCAACTGGTCACACTCCCCAACGGCGACATGGCTTTGATAGCACCGCAGGAGTGTCGAACCCATACAGCCGCCAGGGCGCAAATCGATCTGCTGAAGCAGCAGGACCTTTTCAGCCGGGTGGAATTTGTCGATGTGCGGCAGTCGATGCTCAACGGCGGGGGGCCGGCATGTTTACGCCTGCGGGTTGTGCTGAACACCAAAGAACTCGCGGCCATGCACCAAGGCGTTCTTCTGACGCCGCAGCTTTATGATCAACTTACGCGCTGGGTGCAAAAACATTATCGCGAGTCACTGGCTCCCGCTGATCTGGCCGATCCGGCATTGCTGCGGGAATCTCGCCAGGCACTTGATGCCCTTACGAAGATATTGCGGCTTGGTTGCCTTTACGAATTCCAGAGTTAGCGCCCCTTCGCTCCCG
>JAJZNX010000167.1 GCA_021852275.1 Planctomycetota bacterium
CAACCCGTGTTTTATACGGGTGTGCAAAAACTCCACGCGATCTTAAAAAGCCCGCAATATCAAGCTTTTCGGTGCCCCAAAAATCGGCAAAAGTCGAGCTTAGCTTGGATGCCACCTTGCATGGCACCCGTATAGCGATATAACTAATGCGGTTTCGGTGGAGTCTTACCGAAAGGATGGGCAATGTCCGCTGGCGATGCTTATTCTCCCGTGGTGAATGCGTTACTGACTTTGGGGGCGGGCCGATCCCGGGCAACGGCCCGGTTTACACCGGACCATGTGGCATGGCCGAATTATCCGGCCACGTGCGGGCTGGGCAAAAAGGATGTCGGAGAGCTTGTGGCCATGCTGGGCGATCTGGCATTGGACCAGGGGCCGGGGCCGATGGGCTGGGCCAGGGTACATGCGTACCGGGCGCTGGGGCAGTTGAAGGCGGGTGCTGCGGGCAAGGCGCTGATTGCGGCTTTTGATACGGCGATCCGGCAGAAAGATGATCGAGCGCGGGCGGAACTGCCGATGGTGCTGGAAATGATCGGGGCAGCGGTATGCGAGGAGGCGGTGGCGGGCATGCAGGACCGGGCTTTGGATCCATACGTACATGTGGTACTGGCATCGGTGCTGGCGGGCATCGGTCAAACCACCCGCACGCTGCGCGGGCGGTGCATTGAGGCGTTGATGGCGGCGCTGCAGCAGGGGCAGCAGAATGATCCGCGGTTGAACAGCGGACTGATTCTTTCGCTCAAGCTGCTGAACACTCCCAAGGCAGATAAGCTTATTCAACAGGTGTGCCGCGCCGGCCTGGCCGACGAGCAGATGCTGCAATATGCTCTGCGGGATTCCGGGGCGGCTAAAGACCCAGCAGCAGCCGGGCCGGGTCTTCAATCGAATCCTTGATATGTGCCAGGAAAGTGACGGCCTGCTGGCCATCAATCAGACGATGATCGTAGGACAGGGCCGCATACATCATCGGCCGGACCACCACCTGATCGTTGACCACCACTGCACGTTTTTCAATTTTATGCAGACCGAGGATGGCACTTTGCGGCGGATTGATGATGGGGGTGGAAAGCAGAGAACCAAAAACGCCACCGTTGGTAATGGTAAACGTGCCGCCGCCCAGTTCTTCGAGCGAAATTTTGCCTTCCCTGGCCCGCGTGGCCAGGCGTTTAATTTCGCCTTCAATCTGGGCCATGGATAGTTTGTTGGCGTAACGCACCACCGGCACGATGAGGCCTTTTTCAGTGGCCACGGCCACCCCCAGGTGCAGGTGGTTTTTGTAAACAATCACGCGATCCTGAAGTTGAGCATTGACGATGGGTACCGCGGCAACGGCGGCGGCAACGGCTTTGGCAAAAAAGGAGAGGAAGCCCAGGCCGATGTGATGGGATTTTTCAAATTGTTCCCGGTATTTTTCTCGCAAGGCCAGCACCGCGGACATATCAATTTCGTTGAAGGTGGTAAGGACGGCGGCCTGATGCTGGGCTTCCACCAGCCGGCGGGCTATGGTTTCACGGAGTTTGGACATTTCGACGCGCGTTTCCTCCGGTTCATTGCCGAGGGCGATAACGGGCGGACCTGAAGCGGACAATGTGGTGGGAGAACCGGCAGAGGATGCGGTGGCGGCGCTTGGCCGAGCCGGGGCGGCCCCGCGCGATTCCCGCGAGCTTTGGGTGGCGGCGGCATCCATGGGTGGCGTTGCGCGCGATTCCAGGTAGTCAAGCACATCGCCCTTGGTCACGCGGTTGCCAGGCCCGGTGGGAGCCACCTTGGCGGGATCAATTTTATTTTCCGTGACCAGGCGTTGCACGGCGGGGCTTAGGGGCTTACCATCCGCGGGAGCGGCGACTTTTCCGGCGGTTGGTGCGGTTGCCGAGGCTGACTTAGCCGTAGCGCTGGTTGCGGAGGCACCTGCTTCAATGCGGGCAATCACGTCGCCCACGGCCACCGTTTGTCCCTTGGCTTTAACAATGCGCAGCAGGCCTGAGCCGCCAGCGGGCAATTCCACAGTAGCCTTGTCGGTTTCCAATTCCGCCACCACGGTATCGGGGGCCACGGTATCGCCTTCGGCTTTAACCCAGTTGGCAATACGGGCTTCGGAAATGGAATCTCCGAGTCCTGGAACGTGCAAATCAATCAATTGGTTGGGCATAAGGTGGCCTTTCTTAATTTGATCGGAAGGTGATGTTTCATGACTATCTTGAGTCCGCTTGCGCGACGGATTTATACCATGCAGGCATCAATGGTCATTTGCCGATGGTGGTTCCTTCGGTTACTTCCACCTCGCTGGCTGAGGAGTTGCGCACCCCGGCCAGGTTCGGGCTTTCCACGATGGGCCGGGAGTATTCCCACGGCACCAGTCCCAGAGCCTTGGAGACAATTTCCTGCTGTTCGACCACATGGCGTTCGTGAGAACCTGCGGCCGGGCTGGCGGAAGGCTTGCGGCCCAGATACAGCAATTTTTGCATGCCGGGCCAATAGTAGTGCATTTTGGCTCCGATAAACGGATACACGCCGTTGTTGCGCGGTTCTTCCTGCACCCAGATGATTTCAACCCCACGCGGATAGCCGCGGGCTATTTCCGTCAGCCGGTCAGAATGGAAGGGGTAGATCTGTTCCAGACGCAGAATGGCGATGTCGGTGATTTTGTTCCTGCTGCGTTCCGCCAGCAGTTCATAGTAAATTTTGCCGCTGCACAAAAGTACGCGCCGCACGCGCTGGCGATCAAGCGGGGCGACCTCGTCAATAATTTCCTGAAAACCTCCGTGGGCAAAATCTTCCAGGGTGGAAACCGCCAGCTTGTGGCGCAGTAACGACTTGGGAGCCATGATAATCAGCGGTTTGCGGAAGTTGCGGTGTATCTGCCGGCGCAGCAGATGAAAATACTGGGCGGGCGTGGTGGGGTTGCAAACCTGGATATTGTCTTCCGCGGCGAGTTGGAGGAATCGTTCGAGGCGAGCGTGGGAATGTTCCGGACCAGCTCCTTCATAGCCGTGCGGCAGGATCATCACCAGGCCGTTGTATTTACCCCATTTGGTTTCAGCGCTGGCCACGTATTGGTCAATAATGGGCTGGCACATATTGACGAAATCGCCGAACTGCGCCTCCCACATCACCAGAGCATGGGGATCCGCGGAGGCAAAACCATATTCAAAGCCGACCACGGCGAGTTCCGAGAGCATGGTATTGATGAGCGTGAAACGGGACTTACCTTCGGCATAGACGGCCAGCGGTACGTAGGGCCGCCCGGTTTGGACATCGTAAAGGCCGGCATTGCGATGGCCGAAGGTACCCCGGCACACATCCTGCCCGGTCAGCCGCACCCACGTGCCTTCTTCAAGCAGGCTGCCGATGGCCAGCATTTCTCCGCAGCCCCAGTCAATATCCGCGCCCTTCCGCACGCTTTCCAGCCGGTGCTTGTACATTTGCGCCACCCGCGGATGCATGTTAAACCCTTCCGGCACACGGCAGAGTGTTTCGGCCATGGCGACGAGGCGGGCCTTGTCCACGCTTGTATTGGCGGACCAGTCTTTGATTTCCCGCGGTGCCTTGAGCAGATCCTTCCATGGGCCATACGTAGGCGGTGGCAAATCAGCCGGTTTGAAGGTCTGCGCATATTCCTGGGCTTTTTCCAGACGCTGCCGCACATCTTCAGCCACGCCATCGAGTTCGGCCTGGGTAATCTGCCCCGATTCCAGCAGTCGGCGGGCATAAATCTGCCGGACCGTGGGATGCTTTTCAATTTGATGGTACATCACGGGCTGCGTGATTGTGGGATCGTCTATTTCGTTATGGCCTCGACGGCGATAACAAACCATATCAATAATGGCGTCGGCCTTGAACCTCTGGCGGAATGCAATCGCCAGACGCGCCGCATGCACCACCGCCTCCGGGTCATCGCCATTGACATGAAACACCGGAGCCTGAATAGCTCTGGCCACATCGGTGGGGTACCGGGTGAAGCGGGCGTCATGCGGATCGGTGGTAAACCCGATCTGGTTGTTGATGATAATATGAATTGTCCCGCCGGTGCGATAGGCCTCCAATTCCGAAAGGTACAGGGTTTCCGCCACAATGCCCTGTCCGGTAAAGGCCGCGTCCCCGTGAATCAGGATGGGCACGACGCGCTGCCGCGTAGCATCTCCCTTGCGGTTTTGCTTCGCACGGGTAATGCCTTCCACCACCGGATCCACAATTTCCAGGTGGCTGGGATTGGCGGATAAAGATAAATGTACCTGCTTTCCCGTCGGCGTCTGAAAATCGCAGGCGTAACCCAGATGATATTTTACATCGCCGTCGCCGGTAAATTTCTGCGGCCTGTCCAGCACTTCGGCCATGATCATTTCGTACGGTTTTCCCATAATATGGGCCAGAATGTTCAGCCGCCCGCGGTGGGCCATCCCGATGATGGATTCATCCATTCCCAGCAGGGCACCTTGGGTGATGAGTTCATCCATCATGGGAATCAAAGCTTCGGCACCCTCCACGGAAAAACGCTTGGTGGTGGGGTGGCGGCGCTGTAAAAACTGTTCAAACTCTTCCGCCGCAATCAGGCGGGATACAATTCTTTGGCGATCTTCGGTAGAAAGCTGCGGTTGATTCAGACGCGGCTCCATCAATTCCCGCAGAAAGGTAAGCTGGGCGTGATCCCGGATGTCCATAAATTCTACGGCAAAGGTGGAGCAATACGTTTGACGCAACATGGCGATTAATTGCCGCAAAGACACCATGCCGGTGCTGCCGCCCAGGCCATCGGCTTTCACCATGCGGTCCAAATCTGTTTCGGAAAGGTCGAATTCACCGAGTTCCAGCAGCGGATGTTCAGATTGGTTATGACCCAGGGGGTCTAAATTGGCGATCAGGTGCCCGAGTTCCCGGTAGCTGTGTACCAATTCGGATATTTGCAGATCAGGATGCACCCCCGCACCGCCGCGGATGTCCGCGATGGTTGGCTGCGAAGCGGTTTGGGCCTGGGCGGCGGATGGGCGTTCTGCAGCCAGGTCAAACCCCCGGAAAAACCATTGCCATTGATGGTTGACTGATTCCGGATCTTGTTTCCACTGTTCGTAAAGGCCCAGAAGAAATTCGCTGCTTAGGCCATTGATTCCGTCAGGCAGTTTATCAACTGATTCCAGGGTACTCACCTCGAGGCTCCAACATCATCAGACACACAAAAACACCCTGTTCGCCGGTTAATAATCTCAACCCGATTTTACGCACCACGGGTTGAATTAGTCCAGCTTACCATATTTTAGCGGTTTACCAACGCGTCATTCAATGATTTTTAATTTACGAATAATTTATTCACATCCAATTGTTTTTTTCATGGCGCTTTGCTAAAAGCGCCTTATCTCCCTCCATCGGTTAAATAGCCGCAAAACATTATCGGAATTGGACAACGAGGTTAGCTCGACTTTTGCCGTTTTATAAGATCTTATACAGCCAAATAGTTAGCAAAGCATGGTTTCGGAACAAATTTTTGCACGCGTCGTGCTTGCTTCGGATTGGGAAAGCGCGGCCACCAGGGTGGTCGGCGTAGGACCTGATGACAAGGCCCGGCGGTGGGTAGCTTTTATTGGCCATGGCGGTAGGAATCTCGCTGGCTGCGATGTGGATGGGGGTGCTGGAGTTTGGCTGGCATGGTGGATGCACAGTGTGCTTAGTCATTCAGACACATATCATTTTTTATTGACGTAAAGGATTACATGGATACGATATTAGTGTTCTGTAAGGGATCAAACATCATGCATAAACACCGTGGCTTTTTGAGCGTATCTCGCGGCCTGGGTATGGCGGCGATGCTGATGGTGGCTCTGGCCCCCCTAACGCCGCTGGTTCATGCGCAAGATGCGGACGATCTTATTGAAGAAATGCACGAACAAGCCAATTATTGGACGCCCGCGCAGCAACGGGCCTCATGTATGGGAGCCTATGTTGCAGCCATGCGGGCGCAAGCGGCGCGCAACGCGGCTGCGGCCAACCAGCGCTCCATCGCCGAAGAGCAGCGATATAAACAGGCCATGGCGTTTCAAACCAGCGGCCAAAATGCGATGGACAACCACGATTATCTCACGGCTATCAGCATGTTCTGGCAGCAACTGCAACTTAACCCCAACGATGGAACCGTCCGGTCGAGCCTGGCGCGGGCTGAAAACAGTCAGGGCTGCGCTCTGTTTGCCAACGGCGATTTTGACGGGGCGCTGCGCTACTTTCAGACGGCCTTAACTTATGCACCCGAGGATGCGATTATGCGGGCCAACCTGCAAAGCGCCCAGCAGCGGCTGGCGGCCATCGCCGCAGCCCGTGCGGCTCAGGAGGCCCAGCAGCGTGCTGCTGAAAAGATGCAAAATTTTATCGATCAGAATGGCAACCAGGTATGGCAGACGGCAGCCGACGCCACTGGATCGGCCATTTCCGGCTACAACGACACTTCCCTCTGGGGTTCGGATGTAGTCGACCTCAGGGATGCCAATACGGACGTAGTAAATATCAGTATAGCCCAGGGGATCAATCCAACGGTACCGCTTGGTGGTGGCGTGCTTGCCGCCGCGGCAGCCGCGGCAACGGCCGCACCGCAGCCGCTGTTTATGGCCCCGGCAACGCAAGATCAGGCCCAGAAGATGATCAGCGATCTGGACCGACAGATTGCGGCAATTAAGGCCCAACTGGCGGGCCTGGGCTTTAACGTTCGCGCCGACGATTTTGAGCAGTTGGGAGATATGTCAAAGGAAGCTCAGGCTGAGTTGATTAAGAACCTCATGGATCAACTCAAGGAATTGGAGCTGGACCAGATTTCCGATGCGGGCAAGGCCATGCTGCATCAGGGTATTGTGGGCGATCAAGGGGCTTTGGTGGAAAAATGGATCCACAACATGGAGGAGGCGGGCGTGCCGGAGGAGGAAATTCGGCAGCAGTTGGAAGATATTCCGATCACCATGAGTCGGCTGGGTACTGCGGAAGCGGTGGAAGCGGTTATGGATGCCAAGGACAAGGTGGAGGCGGCGGAAAAATCCGCAGTCCTGTGGCAACAGGGCACCGTTGAGTCGAAACAGGAAGCGGTATGGACGGAGGCCGGTAGCTTTGATTTTGCCAAACCTGCCGTGGAAGTGGCGCGGGCTGCTTATGCGGAAGGCCAGGCGGGCTTTGCACTATTGGTTCTCAGCGGCAGCGAACATCAACTGGGTGCCGAAACCGATCAGCAATTGCAGGATCTAAAGGTAATTTCCAACCGGATGAAAACGCTGGTGGATCAGCGCCAGTTGGTACAACAAATGCTGCCGCAGTTGCCGCGATAAACCCTGCGCTGTTTTAATTTTCTTCGGGGACCAGACATGAACAAGTTTCTAACTCGGCGGTTGACGCTGGCATTACTTTTGGTGCTGGTCCTGGGGCTGCGTGGCAGGGTGGTGATAGCGGATATACTGCCGCAAATACATCCAGCACCGGGTGATGTGGCCAATTTTCATGCCGCCATGGCACAAGGGCGTTCCGCTGCCAAAGCGCAGCAGTGGGGCCAGGCCCGGGCGAGTTTTTTACAGGCATGGCAAATAGCACCGGATCGGCCCGATGTGCTGTTTTTGCTGGGGGTGGTGGAAAGTCATTTGCCGGGGCACCAATGGCAGGCCATTGACTGGTGGCGGGCGTTTCTGGCCCTGCAAAAAGACCCTAAGTCTGCGGCCTGCCGCCTGGCCCAAAAGCAGATTGCAACGGCCGAAGACTCGACCCATCAACAGGCGCTGGCACTCTTGCAGCAGTTACGTAAGCTTTCGGGCATGTTGCCGCTGGCGTCCGACCAGGCGGCGGCCAGGGCGAAAATCCGGGCTGATGCGGATTATGTGCAGATGCTGTGGCACTGGCGAAAAGCTGCTCATGGGCCACAGACCTTGGGGTTGGCCGACGTATGGTGCTGGGGCCTGACCGCGGTGAATGCCCGCATACCACCCAACGGGCTGGCCATGGGACCAGCAATAGCGGCCACGAATCAACCTGTTATTGTCAAACAGCCGGGCCTGTCGTGGCAGGTTTTCAACCGTCAACAGCAAGTGTTTACCCGCTGGATCAAGCATGTGGGCAGGGCCCAGCGGCTTATCGGCGAATCTCGCATTCACCACCGTTTTGTGATGTATTGGGCTTTGCGGTTTTATCTTCAACATGCCCAGGCAGAGCTTCATGCCGGCCATGACCGCCAACTCTGGGCGGTGGCCCAGAACATATTGGCCCTGCAACCCACCGCCTATCAGATGACACGGGCGGTGCAGCCACGGAATGAATATTCCTACTCGCTTTACCAGCAGATGTCGCCCGAAAATGCCTGGGGCGGGCAGGCGATGGCGGCACTGTATTTGCCCATGAATGTAGGTATAAGTTTTACGGAGCGTTACAATCGCCGGGCCATACTGAAAGTGTTGACGGGCCATTGGAATCTGGCAATTCGCGATTATCGGAAAATCCTTGGCATTTACGCCGCTCTGGCCAACCCGAACTTTCCATACGATGCCGCGACCGCCCGGCGACTCATGCGCTGTCAGTCGTATGAGTATGTCCGTCTGGGCCGGGCGCTATTTCACCTGGGGCACTACCGGCAGGCAGGTACGGCTTATGCCCAGGCTCGCCTTACCTTTCCGAAAAATTTCATGGCGGTCCGCGGCTTGCAACGGGTTCAACACCGCCTGGCGGAAGTAGCCGCTCTGGCAGAGCTGACACGAAAAATTCAACATGGCCAGAAGTCCGCCGATATGCTCGCGGTGCGAGCCCGACTGCGCTTTCGTCTGGGCGATATGGCCGGTGCTCAGGCCGACTGCCGGTCTGCGATCATACGCGATGCCAATCTTTGCCTGCCGCGGCTGATACGTATGAAAATTGAAATGCAGCAGGGCCAGTACCTGGAAGCCATCGCCGATGGCAGCGGTCTTTTAGCTTTGCATTGTGCTGATCCAGCGGCGGTTTATCTGCTGCGTGCCCGGTCCCGCCGCCATGCAGGGCAGTGGCCCCAGGCTGTTGCCGACTACCAGCAGGTTCTGCGTAAGGATAAGCACAATATTCCGGCCTTGATCGGCCTGATGAAGTGCGCGTTGCAGATGAGCCAATATCATGCTGTGGCTGTGGATGGGGCTGCGGTTATTTTGGCCCATGCTCCTGCGGGGGCGTATGCGCAGGCGATAGCGGCGCTCAAAACGGCGGCCCGGGCCGGGTCCAAAGCGGCGCTGGTTTCTCTGGGGCGGCTTTATGCCTGGGGTAGCGTATGGCGCCCCGATTACGTGGCGCGGCTGGGTATGCGACTAAGCGGTCCGGCGCCCACCCGGCCGGGGGGTGTTCCGACCAATTACACGATAGCCTACGGGGCTTTTCGAAGAGCGGCGGCGGAAGGTTCCGGTGCGGCCATGGCCGGACTGGGAGCACTTTGCCTTGAAGGTGTTGCGCCAAACGGCCAGCGCGGATATCCTGCAGCCATGTCGTGGTTCCACAAGGCGGCCAAAGTTGGTTACGGCGGCGCTATGGCCGCTATCGGAGATCTTTATGCCAATGGCCGGGGCGTGGCCCACCATGATGCCAAAGCCCTAAGCTGGTTTCGTCGGGCAGCAGCGGCAGGATCAGGCCGCGGCATGAATGAGATCGGCTGGTTTTACCAGCATGGTAGAGTGGTGGCCAAAAGTCTGGCCAAGGCGCTGGCGTGGTATCGCCGGGCGGCACAGGCAGGCTGTCGGTTGGGTTTCTCTAATGTTGGTTTCTTCTACGCGAAAGGGTGGGGAGTAGCGAAAAATCCAGAGAAAGCGGTGCAGTGGTATCGGCGTGGGGCTGCCGTCAACGATGTCAGCTCGTGGTGGGCTTTGTCGGATTGCTATAAACACGGTTTTGGCGTAGAAAAAAATCTAATTAAAAGCCGTGAATGCCTGGATCGGTCAGGCGCGCCGAATTATGTAGAAGCCTGTTTTGATATGGGTCGGGCCAACCAAGCTCGAGCAATTGACTGGTTCACCAAGGCCGCAAAGCTCGGGGACACGCGGGCCATGTGGTATCTGGCCTTCAAAGACGCAGGTGGTCTACACGCGATGCGCCGGGCGGCTCATCTTGGATTGACCACACCCTTGCACCCCATGTACTGGTCAATACCCGTGCTGCGCCTGGCGGCCAATCTGGGATCGACTACAGCAATGAGGCATCTGGCGATGGCATATTACCAGGCTCTGGGCGTACCGTTAGATTATGACCGGGCCAAAATATGGTGGATGCGTGCCGCCGGCCACGGTGATGCCAGCGCCCAACGTTGGCTGGGTATTCTGTTTGCTGCGGGACGGGGCCGGCCGTTTCATTTTGCACCGGATTATCTGCGGGCCAGGCGATGCTGGGAGCTTGCTGCTCAAGAGGGATCTAATAACGCCAGGTACGATTTATATTTGCTATACCACTACGGGTGGGGCGGTATGTACAACGACTTTATGGCGGCCAAATGGCTGGCCAAGACGGGTGAAGTTTCGGCGGTATATAAACTGGCCCTGCATTACCAAAACGGTACTGGTACTACCAAAAATCCTGCCAAGGCCGTGGCTTTGCTCAAACGGGCAGCCCAAGAAGGCTGGCCGGCGGCCATGAACCTGCTGGCCGTAGATTACATGGCGGGCTACGGAATCAAAAAGGACAATGCGCAGGCTCTAAAATGGTTTCACAAAGCGGCGAAATATGGTTCCATTGATTCGATGAATTGGCTGGGGCAAATTTATCGACAAGGAAAAATTGTGCCCCGCGATTATGGCAAAGCCCTGACATGGTCTAAAAAGGCCGCCCAAAATGGATCGACTGTGGGCGATGACGAGGTGGGTGTCATGTATGCCCTGAGCGAAGGGGTTCCATCCGATTACGGAACCGCGATGAAGTATTGGAGAAAAGGGGCGGCGAAGGGATCTAAAACGTGTATGCGGTGGATCGCCCACTGTTACGAATATGGCTGGGGTGTGGCTCAAGATCGGATCAAGGAACTCACGTGGCGATCGCGGGCGGGAGAACCCTGGGCGGAAAATCAACTGGGGGTCCACTATTACGAGGGCAAAGGCGTGGCCCAAGATTATAAAAGGGCGGCCAATTGGTTTGCCAATGCCGCCGCCGGCGGCATTAGTCAGGCTGATGATAATCTGGGGTATTATTTTCTGCACCATGGCCCGTTCTCAATCCCGTTGGCGAATTACGGCGATGCGGTGCTGGCCTTCCAGTCGGCAGCTCGAAAAGGTAACGTGGATGCGATGCTGTGTCTGGGGGAGCGTTATTGTTACGGTCGCATCAACGGTGTAACGCTGACGGGTTATAAACTTGATCCCGCAAAAGGTGTGGCGTGGTATCGTAAGGCTGCGGCGGCAGGTTCGGCGGCGGGAGCTTTTAACCTGGGCTATCTTTTTCACAAGGGTAACGGCGTCATGCAGGACGATTGGGAAGCCGTTCAGTGGTTTCGCAAAGCTGCCGCAGGAGGCTCTGTAACAGCCATGAAGTGGATGGCCTGGTGTTACCAGAACGGCCGTGGCGTACCGCGAAACCAGAACAAGGCCCAGGAATGGCAGCACAAAGCCCAGGCCGCAGCCGCAAAAGAATGATATAAACGTTCGTATATGCGAATGGTTGTGGTTAAAACAGCCAAGGAATCGCCTTTGCATTGTGGGACGAATTTCGACCGCGATAAGAAAATATTTTGCCATCGTGGGGTTGACATGTCTATTCCCGGGCGATATGATAGGAATTGTCTGATCGGATCAAAGCCTCGTTTGTCTGTCCTGGCTCCGGAAGATTGAATACTGCAAATATGCTGCGGCTGGCTGGTGAATCGCCGGCGCTGTGAATACGTAACGGGTACGGACGAAATCATGGTTACCGGTTACCGGAACTTATGGAGGGAGTGGAGAAAGCAAGTCGAACGCGGCTTCGGCCGCGTTGGTACTGATTGCATATTCCTCCGAAGTGCCGTGTTGGCATCGCGGATTATTGGGAATATAGATTGTTCTTACAGGAGGAACAGGTCATGCTTCATTACAAGAAATCTGTGCGCAGCAAATTGTTTGTCGCGGTGATTCTGGGCGGCACGCTGGCTGGCTGGGCGGCGGCCGGTGTGGGGGCCAGTGGTCTGGCTCGCGGTATCGGCGGGGTGGTGCGGATGGTAGACCATCCGGCGGCGGGTGCAGGCCGCGCGGAGCCCATGGCGTTCGATGCTTATATGAGCCACAAGCCTGGCGGCAAGATCCTGATAAAAAAGGGGGCGCATTTTCTGGCTTTGGCGATAAGGATCCTCCAACGTGCACCTCATCATTTTGGCGGGCACCGTTTGGCGGCGATTCGCGATGCGAAAATGGCGTTGCGGCAGTGTCGGCTGGCGTTGAAATTTCCCCGGCCTTAAGCCAAGGCACGGGTGACGTCTGGCATGGAAACGCCCTGGGGGGGACAAAGTGGATTTGGGGGTGGCGTAGCACCTCGCCAAGTTTATTTTGGCGTGAGGTTGATAAGGGGTTGCCACTTGATGTGTAGAAGTTGTTATGTATCTTTTTCTGGGGCGGTTTCGGCTGCGTTGGTACTGATGGACAGACCTTCGCAGTGCCGTGTTGGCATGGCTGATTATTGGAATGGCTTTCAGTTAGAGGAGTATTCCTATGCTAGGTCTGAAAAAAAATGCGCAACGCTTTTTCCCGGCCATGGCTGCGGTCTTGGCGGCGTTGCTTTGCTGGGTGCAGCCGCTGGTGGCAGATGACACCACCTATGTTTATGATGTCAGCAACCTTGGCCAAATAAAGCTGCTTTCCACCATCCAGACAGTCAATCCGGTGGTTTCCATGGTGTATGACTCGGCCGATAGTGCCATTGCCCTGACGGCTTCGGGGCCGAGTTCCAGCACCACCAACGTGTATGATGCTGCGGGCGAAGTGGTGCAGACCATTGATACCCTGGGCCCGGTGACAGCAACTACGTATGATTCTGCGGGCAATGCTATTGCCCTGACCGATTCAGGCGCGTCTTCGAGCACCACAACTTTGTACGATTCGGCGGGCGAAGTGGTGCAGACCATTGATACCCTGGGCCCGGTGACATCAACTACGTATGATTCTGCCGGCAATGCCATTGTCCTGACCGATTCCGGGCCAAATAACAGCACCACCACCCTGTACGATTCCGCCGGCAATGTGGAGCAAACGATTGATACGCTCGGGCCGGTTACCACGACTACGTATGATTCTGCCGGCAATGCCATTGTCCTGACCGATTCCGGGCCAAATAACAGCACCACCACCCTGTACGATTCCGCCGGCAACGTGGAGCAAACGATTGATACACTTGGGCCGGTCAGCTCCACCACCTACGATTCTGCGGGCAATGCGATTGCCGTAACCAGCCCGGGTGCAACTTCCAGCACCACCAACGTGTATGATGCCACCGGCAGCATAACGGCAACCATGGATTCACCCGGACAATCTACCACGACATCCTACGACTCGGCAGGCAATATTCTTTCGGTAACCACAGTTGAGCCGCTGTCAGCATCTACAACCTATCTTTACAATGCCAGCGGTAACCTGGTCGGGCAATTCAGTACGCCGGGCCGGGCGACATTGTCAGTGTTTAATCCGGCAGCCAATCAGTTGTGGATTACCACTACGCCGGAGCCGGCCACGCTGGCGATATTACTGCTGGGTGGATTGTTAATGTCAGGCTGTCGGCGGATTCCTGGCGTGACGAAAGCGAAATGATGAGAGGTGCGGGTATGAGCACAGTGGTTGCTGGTTGTTTAAGCGCGAATGCGAAAGTGCCGTTCCGGTGTGCAGCAGTTCCGTGCGGGCATGGTGCGCGGTGTCCGTTTGCGGACTCTGCGGCATCTTGCGTGGATTGCCAGGCCGTGGTCGCACAGTGTCTGCGGCGTGTGAGCCGCTGGCATGTGCCTCCGAACTGGTCCAAGCCGCAGTGGATGGAGGAAGCACAAGCCCAGGCCCAGGCGGAAGCTGTGGCGGCCCTGACCCATGGCGATGTGGAAACGGAAGTGGATGTCAAGTGGCCGCAACTGGCCAGCCGCGTTCTCAATAGTGTGCTCAAACGGTACCGTCAGGAATGGTCTTTTGCCGGGCACTGTGGCCATAATCTGAGCTTAGATCCTCCCGCTCCTGAAGGGCGGGATTTGGAGACTCAGGCTGCCTGCCCCTTGACAGAAGCGATTGATCAATTGCCCACGCTGGATCAGGCACTCCTTGAGCTGCTTTACTGGCAACGCCGCACCGAATGTCAGGTGGCGGTAAACTTGGGCATCAGTCAACAGGCCGTGAGCAAGCGCAAGCGACAGATTCTAAAGCGCTTGGCGGTTATTTTGCAAGATTGGCGATAATTTTAGCCGTCAGGTTGTAAAAGTCAAGGTGCATGCAATATGTATTATCAGGTAGTTGTGCATCCATTCTGCCATGCTGCGTAGGCATGACGAGCGGTTTGAATGGTCTTATCCGAGTGGAGAACATCATATGTTAGGTCAGAAGAAGACTTTGACAAACAGGGCTGCGTTGATTTTCGCAACTGCGGTAGTGGCGGGTGTGGGTCTGGCGTTCTCCAGTGGGCCGTTGCGGGCAGCGACGATTTCTTTGGACCAATTGAGTTACAGTTGGGACACCGACACTGACACCAATTCGTCGGTTGGGCAGGTTTCGGTTGATAACACCGGATCGTCTACAGGTGTGTTTTTGAACCTTGCTAGCCCGACCGGCTGGGTCGTGCAAAACCTGTATGTGCCTGCAGGTGCAGTGATGGATTCCGAGTTCGATTTGGGAAACGCCAATGGAACGGCAGACACAAGCCTGAGCGTTAATACGTCGCTTTCCGGCGCGCCCATTACCACCTACGCCTACAACGCTGGCACGGCCGGGACCGACTCGGTTGGGACCATGGAATATGATGCCGAGGGCGCGACGAATGGAGGGGGCGGCCTTACGGGTACCGATCCGATCAGCGGCTTTGCACCGACTGACACCGCTGGCGGAGTGAGCTTCACCGCTGGAGGATTGTTGACGGTGCAATATCAATCGAACCAGCCTAATGTTCAGGCGGCTGACAACCAGTGCGTTCCGGCATCGGTTGCCAACGGCCTGACTTGGTTGAAAAACACCGTTGGGTTGGGCGTTACCCAGCCGAACAACACTGGTCTCGGGAACATTGGTGGATCGCAAACCAGCGATGGAACTCTGGTCGGAACGTTAGATGTAACTATGAACCGTGGGGTGACTTCCCGGACACAGGGGCTTGGAGTTTCCACGAAAAATATGGTTACCGGCACACTGACTTATCTGGATAATCAGAACCTGACGAATGTGGGCGTGCAATATGAGGGTTATTTCACTCCGGGAAATCAGAGCGTCACCGCTAGCGGCCGGACAGCCTCTGGTGTGTCGCTGGCGAGCGTGGTAAATTACAACTCTTTTAACTTCATTATAAACTCGCTGCAAGCGGGGAAGGCCGTGCAGGCTTGGGAAAGTTGGCCCACGGGTGCCCACTCCGTGGAGGTAACCGGCGCGGGGTACATTCTCGGAGTTCCATGGATTGCTTTCAAATCGGATCTGCTCCAAACTCCCGATGACCCTACAGATACATTGGGTACCGGTGCGACCAACTTCAGCTTTCTGGGCAGTCTTAATAGCACCTATGGCCTGCGTTACCTAAACGAGGGCGGACAGCCATATCTGACATTTGCGATGACTGAAGCAGTACCGGAACCCGCTTCTCTGGCCCTTTTGGTGGCAAGTGGCTCGCTGCTTCTTTTGGTGCGGCGGCGGGTGCAGGCGTAAGTGGGGAAATGCCTCGCCACTCCCTTGGCGGTGTGGAACTGGTTTTTCTGGTGCGTTGGCGAACTACCACCATTCGGCGGTGATTGGGTGAAAGCTCAATCACCGCTGCGTTTTTTACAATAAGGGGTCGTGCAAAAAGTAAATGCATATTTTACGGCGCAGGATTTGTGATCGCCGATGAGGCGCATACCCCGCCCGCCGTCGTAGTCGGCTTGCCTCAGTGTAGCACAGACATTCTTGTCTGTGGCTGTGAAGTGTTATTATTGCATGACGTGATCTTTGGGAACGCCGCCATCTTGTCCGACTGCTGTTCGCTGAAAGCTGATCCCTGCCTACTGGCCAAAGTCCGCGGCCAAAAGAACCCGCCAGAAAGTGTGAAGTTATTTTTGTTTTGCGCGGCTCCCAAGCTATATTACGGCTGAAGTTTGGCCAGATAGATGGCGATGGCGATGCCGATGGCGGCCATAATCAGGGCGATGTAAAACGCCAGGGGAGATTGCGGTTTGGCTGGGGTTTCGCCGCGTTGCAGCACGGCCATAAGGCGGCGGTTACGAATGGCGGAAAATACATTCACGCCCACACCCACCAGCACCAGGCAAACGCCGATCCAAAGGGAATAAGACGTACCGCGGGGTGCGGGCATGTGGAGGTTTTGAATTTGAGCCAGGCGGCGCAAAAACAACCCGAATTTGGCCACCACAAACCCGAATCCCATCAGGGCCAGGCCGGTGCGAATCCAGGCCAGCATGGTGCGCTCCGCGGACATTTGCGTGTTAAGATCGGGCGGTTTGGGGGTTTGAACGGGCATAAAAATTCGCCTCCGCAGCCGGTGGAATGGGCCATGATACCGCAAACATGGTGCAGGAGACAGCAATTTATTTTCGCGCGGCTCCTTAGTGAAAATCGCGGGAATTGCCGGGGGTGGCTGCGCCGGCGATGGTGGGCCTGCAGGCGGCCATATCTTGTGCGTGGGTTACCAGCACATGCACCACCTGATCTTGTCGTTGCAACTTTCCCCAGGCTATCAGGCCGACACTGCTGCGTATGGCGTTGCGGAATCGCCGGTAAATGTGGGGGCGAATAATTTAGATTGATGGTGTCGGACCATCGCTTATGCCGACAATCTGTTGTTCCGTTTCCGCCTGAAGTAAGGGACCGCGCAAAATAAATTCGTGTTTTACGGCGCAGAAATTTTGGCCGCCGGCGAGGCGTGAGCGAGACGCATACCCCGGCAGTGGGTCTGGAACGAGCGAACAACGAAGCTGGAGGCCAAAAGGGCCAGCCGGAAAGTGCGAAGTTATTTCTGCCCGGTCCCTAACACAAAACCGGCTTGTGCTCGGGTACATTGTTCATTTATTAATGCTACGATTGTGGCGTCGTGCCCGCGCTGATATTGCGCAACGTTGTTCAAGCCCGTGATTGCCAAACAATTTGCTTTCTGTAAAACCTTGGCTAAGATATAAGCGAGGGTTGAGTGAATGCTGAAGCTGTTGCCACGCTGGCCATACTGGCCACACTGATTGGTATCGGTGTTACTTGCAAAGACTTTGCAAGGTGGTTATCATCTTCCAAGCAGGGTTGATGAAGCGTGCAGTTGACGAAAAACTGCTCTTCGTCAATAATGCAGGACTCCGGTTGGTTGCCCAGTGGCAAGGCCGGAACAGGAGAGTTAAAACAGAGTTCAAGCAAGCACTGAAAACGCCTGAAGATTGCAGGGTTTTAAGTACGCTTGACAGAATTTAACGGCGTGGTAATATGACCCTCCCAAGTCGGGTTTTCAATATAAACCTGACCCCGTGGAGCTAAAACACCAGGCGAAATTGCAGTGGTGATGAGCGGCGCGATGGATAGCCGATATATGTCGGCGATCCGAAATTGCCGGATGATGCCGGAGACCCGATGAGGGGTTCGGTAAAATACGGCGAAGCGTCGGAATAAACTTTTGGTTGCTCTTTGACAAGTGAACATGGATTGGACGCCACGAGAATGTGGCAGGCTGAATTTGCAGCACACGGTTTGTACCAGCAATGGTGCAAATCGCAAGGCGGCCTGCGTCATGAATAGCACAGTTTAACGGCTGTGCGTATCAGGCACTCTCGTGTGCAAGTCGATTTTATCGAACTCGAAATCCTCCCAGATTTCGAGTTTCGAGCCAAGTCACTTTGAGAAACCTGAAATACTGCATCAAACCGCCCGCTCTAGCCGGCGTCAGCGGTTTGATGTGGGTTGCAGCAGCCCGGTTCCGGGATGTTGCAATAGGCTTTGCCATAGGCAAACCTTCAACATGCAGATAGAACCGGCCAAAGCGCGAAAGTGCAAGTAACCGGATTCAACAGCATATAATTGAAGAGTTTGATCCTGGCTCACAGTGAACGCTGGCGGCGTGGCTAAGGCATGCAAGTCGCACGGGGTAGCAATACCCAGTGGCGCAAGGGTGAGTAATGGATAGCTAACGTACCTTGAACAC
>JAJZNX010000205.1 GCA_021852275.1 Planctomycetota bacterium
CTCCGGCTCCGGTCGGGGCTGCGCCCCTCCCTGCGCCTACGCCGAGCCGCCACACCACTGGAGTACTGATGTCAGGGTGACATTTCTATTTCGGCTAACAGGGTGACATTTCTACTTCTTGACAACAGGAAACTGGTTATTGGCGGGCCGGCAATTGTGCGCAGCGCGGGCTGTCCACAAGGATGCCTCCACCCAAACCAGCCCACGGCCTGACGGGTTTTGGGACCGCGTAAAAATAACTTCACACTTTCCGGTTGGTTCTTTTGGCCGCGGGCGTCGTTGTTCGCTACTTACATACACGCGACGGAGGTATGCGCGTCATTTGAGATTAGTCGGCGGCCAAAACTCCTGCACCTTAAAATATGAATTTATGTTTGCCAAGCCCCTTTTTTGTGGAAATAATAGATCGGCCGGAGCGTTTACGCACAAAGTATGAATTCTGATCTGACTGTCGCCCCTGTTTCCAAGCTTACAGCTCCTTGCAGCCGCCAGAGTGTCTTCCAACGTCATGTGTTTACATGCTTGCTGATATGCCAGATTCTTGTTCTTGGGCTGATGGTTCGGGTATGGGCCTTTGATGCTTCCACCCGCATACGTTTTACCTGGGATATCGATAATGCCTGGAACCACGCGGTGGACGCCTTGCAATCAGGCCCTTCATTTTTTAGTGGCGTGGTAAAGGTTTATAACCCCACCAGCCATATTTATACAGATTATCCACCGCTGCGCTTTTATATTGTCACCGCCTGGGTGGATCTGATCCACCATTGGGCCGGTTTATCAGCTCGACGCACAGATGCCGATTCCTGGCCCATGCTCCTGGTGAATTTTCTCTTTGAAGTCGCCGCCGCCGCAGGCATGTATTTCTTCTGTCGTACGAGATTGAGTCAAACAAAAAGCTTGCTGGCGGCCTGTGCGTTATGGCTTAGCCCCGCGTTGATCGTCAATACGTTTGTTTGGCCGCAGTGGGACTGCTGGGTATTGGCACCGGTGCTTTGGGCCGTGTGGGCCGTTCTGGACCGACGTTGGCTGTTGGCTGGTATTTGCTTCGGCTGCGGCACGATGCTCAAAGGGCAGACGCTTTTTTGCTTGCCGTGGCTGCTGGCATTTATGCTGCTCTATCCGATACCGCCTGGCCGTCCGGCCGGCATACTGGGTTGGAACTCCATGGCGAAGGCGGTGTCCTGGTTCATTCGAACCAGCCGCAGATTGGCCCAGTTTGCCTTGGGCAGCGCGATCATCATTTTTATCATCACGCTGCCGTTTACCATCCGCCATAATCTTTATTGGCTCAAAATTTATACCCATCAGATCAATATGGCCCAGCCCATGAGCGTGGGGTTTTGGAACATTCCGATGATTCTGGCCCGGCAATACGGCTGGTGGCGAAGTAATCTGATCTGGTCGCCGCACTGGCTGGGCCTGATACCTTTTATGACCATCAACCATTGGCTGGAGGCTGCCACGTTGATTTGGTTGATCATTCTGGCCCTGTTTTCCCGCCGGGCCTTCCATTCCAGCCGCGTGCTGCTGGCCCCCGGCACCGCCTTTGCGATTTTTGTGGCGTTGGTGCCGGGCATGCACGAACGGTACGGCTTATGGGCTGCGGCCCTGCTGGCTCCCGCCGTGGTAATCTCGCCGATGGCGGCTTTCTCCTGGTTGATCCTCACCATCATGGCCTTTCTCGATCCATTCAACAGTTGTCTCAATGGAGATTCCCGCCATTGGGTGATACTGCGATCCCTGCTCGGAAAAGGGGCCCAGGACATGGCATGGTTTTGGCTGTTTGCAGTATTTTTGATGACGTATCAGATATTTTTGTCCCGCAGCGGCAGTTCCAGGCGAAAATTGGTGCCCCGTCGGGGTTCGCTGCTGACGCGGATATGACCGGAGTGTTCTTCAATAATGCGCCGCGTGGTGGCCAAGCCCAGACCAGTCCCGCCTTTTTTGGTGGTGAAGTACGCTTCAAACAACCGCGGTAAATGTTCTGGAGCAATGCCCATGCCGGTATCGGATACATCCACCAGGGCGTTGCTGCCGCTGACATGTGTGCGGACAATAAGTTCTCCGCCGGCCGGCATGGCCTGCTGTGCATTAAGCATTAAATTCAACAGGGCCTGCTTAATTAGATTAGCGTCCAGATTGCAAATGGGATCTTCCGGGGCGAGACTGGCATGAAGACGCACCCGTGCAGCCTGGGCCTGCGGCATGAAAAAGTCGATAAGATCCTGCACTAAAACATTTAAGTGCACCGGCGCAGTGCGCAATTCAATGCGCCCTGCAAAACGCAGAAATCCTTCCAGCGTCTGGCCCAGCCGATCCACTTCCTTTTTGACGGTAACGGCCCGGTTGTGGCTGGTTTCCGCGCCCGGCATTCGGGCCAGATCTTCCATCAGCAGTTGCAGATTAAGTTTGATGGTGGACAGGGGATTTTTAAGCTCATGGGCCAATCCTCCCGCCAGTTCTCCCAGCGTGGCCAACTGGTGCAGACGGGCAGTTCGTTCCCGATCCAGCCGCAGTTTTTCAGATTCCGGATTCGCGCCTGCGGCAATCTGGTCATTGGAAGGCGGATTGACGCCCGCAAGTTTTGGAGAAACCGCTTCGGTCATGAGACTCCCGTCCAAGGACGCGCATAAATTTTGTCGAAAAAGCCGGAACAAACGTAGTGGTCAAACTACAGGAATTGCCGCCATGCCAGTTGCTTCTGTGCCCGTCGCAAGCCGCCAGGACACCGCATGTCACTGTGACATCTGCGGCTCCGCAGGACGGGCTGCGGCAGGGGCGGTGGTTGCGACGGGAGCTTCCTCCTTCATCGCCTGCTTGCGAGAAAGCTTGATGCGTCCCTGATCGTCCACGGCAATCACCTTCACGCGAATTTCCTGACCCATTTTTACAGCTTCTGTGACATTTTTCAGAAATTTGTCTGAAAGCTCACTGATGTGGCACAAGCCATCCACGCCCGGCGTTACTTCCACAAATGCGCCAAAATCTTTGATGGAGGTTACGCGCCCTGTATAAATCCGACCAATCTTGACATCTTCCGTCAGCCGTTCCACTTCTTCGCGAGCTCGTTCGGCAGCCTGCATGCCCACGGCGGCAATAAAGACGGTACCGTCATCTTCAATGTCAATTTTAGCCCCCGTGGTTTCAACGATTTTCTTGATGGTCTTACCGCCGGGGCCAATCACCTTGCCGATCTTGTCCGGGTTGATCTGAATCTTGAGCAGCCGCGGTGCGTATGGCGAAATCTGCGCCCGGTGGGTGGGAATGGTTGCGTTGATTGTTTCCAGAATAGCCAGGCGGGCTACGCGGGCCTGTTCCAGCGTTTTGACAATCAAATCATGGTGCAGACCATGGATTTTCAAATCCAGTTGGATGCCCGTAATACCTTGCGTGGTACCGGATACTTTGAAGTCCATATCTCCATAATGATCTTCTTCCCCGATGATATCTGTCAGCAGCAAGTCTTTTCCGCCTTCGCTTACCAGACCGATGCTGATGCCGGCGACCGGACGAATCAGCGGAACGCCCGCATCCAGAAGTGCCAGCGTACCACCGCAAACTGAGGCCATCGATGAACTGCCGTTGGATTCCAGAATATCGGAAACCAGGCGAATAACGTAGGGGAACACTTCCGGGGACGGCAGAACCGGTTCAAGAGAGCGTTCAGCCAAAGCTCCATGGCCGATTTCGCGTCGTCCCGGCCCCATGATGCGCTTCACCTCACCTGTGGAAAACGGTGGGAAGTTGTAATGCAGCATGAATTTCTTGGAGTATTCTTCGCCCAGACCATCTACAATTTGCTCGTCATCACCGGTGCCCAGCGTGGTGGTTACCAGGGCCTGGGTTTCGCCACGGGTGAAAATGGCCGAACCGTGTGTACGTGGCAGCACTCCGACTTCGCAACTCAACGGGCGAATAGCGGTTGCCTGACGCCCATCGGAGCGTGTACCAGAAAGGATAAGATGGCGAACCACTTTTTCTTCCAGGAAGGAAAAGGCCATGGCCACTTGCATCGGCTCATACCGCGGCTTGTTAGTGGCCGGATCCATGGCGGAAAATTTTTCTTTCACTTCAGTCTTAATTTTATCCACAGCGGCGGCACGAACCTGCTTGCCAGGGATCTGCTTGGCTTTGGCCAAGGCCTCGCGATAGGTGTCAACAGCCTTCAATAGATCCTCAGATGGACCATGCAGTGTGCAGACCTTGGGCTTGCCCACTTTTGCCACTAATTCCTTTTGGATTCTTACCAGGTCTTCAATGGTCTTACGCCCCAGGCTGATCGCTTCCAGAATGGTCGATTCAGGTAGCTCGCGAGCACCCACTTCAATCATATTGATCGCCTGATCCGTACCGGCCAGCAGTAAATCCAGATCGGAGTTATCGAGTTCGGCGGTCGTGGGCATCACCACAAATTGGCCATCAATCCGCCCCACGCGCACCGCACCAATCGGCCCCTCAAACGGCACACCGGAAATAGCCAGCGCCGCCGAAGAACCCACCATTGCCAGTACATCGGGGTCATTTTGTCCGTCGGCCGATAACACCAGTACCTGTACCAGTACTTCATCGAAATATCCAACCGGAAAGAGTGGCCGAATCGGCCGGTCAATCATTCTTGCCGTCAGAGTTTCTTTGGTGCTGGGGCGGCCCTCACGTTTAATAAAACCGCCGGGAAATTTGCCGGCCGCCGAGGTTTTTTCCCGATAATCCACGGTCAATGGGAAAAAATCAGTGCCGGGCCGCGGATCGCTGGACACCACTGTTGCCAACACGACCGTGTCGCCATAACGCACCAACACCGCTCCGTCCGCCTGTTTGGCCAAATGGCCGGTTTCCAACGAAAGAGTTTTGCCGTTAACTTGGATTTCTACCTTTGCTACCGTCATACTTTTACACCTAACATTTCTAACCAACTAAAATCAATATGCCTGTCAATTCCACATTTCACGGTCTTCCAGCATAGGCACCCTTATCCGTTTCTCACCCACTATGAGTCGGGTTGCTGCAAGGCCGCATTTACCCGGGCGAGATGGAATTTTATTCCAATGCGAATCTTCTGCCGATGGTTTTTGCCGCCCGGAGCAATCAACCAGCGGTGGCCGGATCTTATTTGCGCAGTCCGAGCCGGGTGATTACATCCTGGTAGCGTTTGGGATCAGTGCTGGTAAGGTATTTAAGCAGGCTGGATCGGCGCCCTACCATTTTCAGTAGACCACGTCGCGAAGAAAAATCTTTGCGATGGGACTGTAAATGGCCGGTTAACTCGTTAATTCGTGCAGTCAACAGGGCAATTTGAATTTCGGCAGATCCGGTGTCTTTTTCGTGAATGCGATTGCCTGCGATGACCTCCTGTTTCTTTTCTGTTGTAATCATTCTGGTGGAAACCTTTCGTTCGTTTGCCCCTATCAGGATACCGCCAGCACATGCCGACATGTTCCTTGAGACTGCCACACAAACAGACAAGTATAATCCAACCTCCGGCCTTTACGCAAGTAGTCGCCAGAAAATTGTCAAGCCAAAGTTAAAATGTCCGCTACTTAACCAAAGTTAAAATGTCCTCTTTGGCGGGACGGGGCGTGGCGCGAGAAAGTAGAAAGCGGAATCCCGATGCGCTGGTCCTCCAGCATCGAGGATTTCGGCATCCATGCCTTAATCCCGATGCCTGGCTCCTGCCGCATCGAGGATTTCGGCATCCATGCCTCAATCCCGATGCCTGGCTCCTGCCGCATCGAGGATTTCGGCATCCATGCCTCAACGGGGAGCGAAGCGATCAGCATTTAGCGATCAGCGGTCAGCTTTCAGCGATCAGTCCCGATGCCTGGTCCTGCCACATCGAGGATTTCGGCATCCATGCCTCAATCCCGATGCCTGGCTCCTGCCGCATCGAGGATTTCGGCATCCATGCCTTAACGGGGAGCGAAGCGATCAGGGGTCAGGGAGAGCGCCCTTTACACCTGGCTGGCGGCCAAAAGTTCTGCGTCGTAAAACACGAATTTATTTTTGCGCGGTCCCTTGCCGGCCGCGATCCTGTTTATTTTCAGGCATACCCCGTTTTCGCCCGGCGACCAGCAACCATCAGGTTGGTCGGGCACAGGCATGGGCATAATCAGCCAAAGCCTGCACATTGCGGTGCGGGGTGTCGCGTGGAATTTCGCAGCCGGCCCCTATGATATACTTATTTCCGGCTTGCCGATGACACTCCGCAATGGCTGCTCGAATACCTTCCGGCGTGCCGTTGCGCAACACGCGTACGGTATCGATATTTCCCAACAGAATTGGCTGTGGCCCCATATCAGCCCGAGCCTGGCGCAGAGGCACCAGTGAGTCTATATCCACAATTTTGCAGCCCAGGCGGCCCACCTGGCTAAGTATTGAGGTGATGTTGCCGCAGATGTGCATGCGGACGGTGGTACCCATGGCGTGGATGCTTTCCACCATCCGCTTTTCGGCGGGAAAAATGAATTCCTCATAAATTTCCGGCCCCACCAGCGAGGCTGCGGCATCGCCGATGCCGATCTGGTCCGCCCCGGCGGCAATCTGGGCTTGGGCATATTGCAGTTCCATGGGCACGATAAACGCAAAGAGATCATGAATAAACTGCGGATCATCGATAAAATCCAGCATCAGCCGGTTGATGCCGCGCAAGTCCGCACCTTGGGCGCAGGGGCCTTCCACCCAGCCCAACACCAATTTTTCCGTGCCAACGCGATCTTTGAGCAGTCTTTCCACCCGTAGACATTCACTCATCCGGCGACCGGTGGCCGGATTGGGCATGCGCAAATGCAGCAAAGCCGCCTTGTCGGTCAGGAGCGCATGATCTTCATCAATGGCGGGCGGCTGATTTTCAAAAAATCGGATGGTCGCGCCGCAGTCCGCGGCTTCGCGGCATGGATCCGACATACACGAAACATGATCAAAATCAAAATGTTCCGCAGTGCGGATCTGTCCTTCCGCCATCACCCGATGGTCCAGCACATAATCGCGGTATTTTGCGCCAATAAAGTCGCTGGCAAACATCATGTTGACCGGCATCAGCGGGGGACGATCCACCGCTTGGCCGGCCATAATCGCAAAGGCGCGTTCACGTCCATTCATGACGAACCTCGAAATGGGGCGTAGTTGCGCCGGCCAACGCTTCCATTATATCTGATGGCGCGATTCCAGTGGTATATTTTCCGCGGCGGGACGGTTGCGGGTGGTAAGCGGGAGACCAATATCTGGTATTTTCATCAGGTCGTTCCGCGTCAACCTCACTTTCCCGGACGAGCCAAAGTTTTGGCGACGCGGGCTTTTTTCCAGAAGTCGGCCAGATTCGTCCGGGCGGTGCTGAGACTCACGCGCTGGGCCGCCGACACTTGCCGCAACTTCTGCAGGTGTACTTCCTGCCGTTGCAGGTCTGCCGCCATGGCATTATACACGTTACTGGCCTTGTTGAGGGCCATCAGGTTTTCCCGCAGGTGAGCCTGATAGGCCATGACACGGTTTTCGTCGCTGCCCGTGGCATTGAGGGCTGCCTGCTTCTGATGCACAATTTTCCTTAAGGCCACCGCTTGCTTGAGTACGGTGACGACCGCCACAGGCAGGTGCGGCGTTTGGATCAGTTGCAGCAACGCTGGGCGCTTCAAAGCGGGGAGAGGCGTGAGCTGCCTTTGCGCTTGCGTGCGCACAATGGGCAGCTTGGCAGTGGCGTTGGTGGGCAGCGTCAACTCAAACTGATCCATGCCATGACGGGCTGCCGGGTGCCTGGCCGGGGTAACAATTTTCCAGCCTGGCATTTGATTTTGTCGCACCAACACGGTGCGGGCGGTGGCGGCACGATTCACCAGCAGATAGCCTGATTGATGGGTGCTGTCCCGTACGACAATCAACGTAGCGTCTTTGATTTCCGCGCTGATTAGCACACTGGTATTTTTCTGAGGCATGGGGCGCACGTTGACACTTTGATCCACAGCAAAGCTGATGATGCGTTTTTGTCCGCGGCCCAGACTGGGAAGTTGTACGTCGCCGCCATAGCTGCCCTGCCGTACCACGCTTAGCGGTCCTGCCAATAGATATTTACCCGTCGTATTGGTCAATTGCATGCTTTGCAGCGGGTGGCCGGCATAGCCGCGATCCACGTACAGGTCCAGCGGCCGCCCTTGAATGGGTGCCACCAGAATGGGAACCATCGCCGATTGCTGACGTGGAATGCTGACGTCGCTGACGCGATAATCGAAGGCGGGATGCGTTCGCCCGGTGTGAGCCATCGCCTGCACCCCTTGCAGTGGATTGAAGGGAGCCAGTCTCCCGGCTTGATTTTGCAGGGCTTTTATTTTGAGGAGGTGTTGTTCAGCGATTACGGCATTTGCGGTGGCGGATCGCAGGGCGAATTGCGCCTCGACCCCAGGAGCGCTGATCCCGCGCAATGACAGCACGGGTCCCCAAGAATTACCATAGGTTTGCGGCCTAAAGGAAACACCCGATGGCAGCGGTGCCACCGACCGCGGCAAATACAAGGGCCGATACAAATCATCAATAAACGATATCGGCTTGCCGCCGAGCAAATGCAAACGGAGGTGCCGCCAATTCATATCCGTCTGGTTGGATACTATAGCAAAGGCCTGCAACACCGGCTGCGAGAGCATCTTGGCTTTGGGTAAGACTTTGCCGCTGGGAATGACCAGCCGATAGGTAATCCGCCATAGCGGTGTTTCCAACAAATAGGCAAATCGCACCAGGCGACTGGATGTTCCGTGGAACCACAGGGTAATCTCGCGCTTGTGTGGATTGGGCTGACGGGCTAACGCATTTAAGGCCCGGTCAAAAGACCGCTGCAACCGCGGGTTATCCAAGTGAATCGCGGCCACGTTCGCCAGCGCTATGCTGCGAATATGGCCATGCGAAAATAGATTGATGCACCATGCTGGTCCCGTTGGGGTCTGCATCAGGTTGGCTGCCTGCCATGGCACGGGCCTTGGCTGCGGCTGGAACGGCAGGTTGGCTTGATGTAAATCAATAATGCGGCCGGAAATGGTCTTATGCCGTGGCTTGATAATTGTCAGGGTCACCCAATCCCCACGAAATTGCCCCAGTATGGCCGCCAAGGACGGATTTCCATCCAGGTTTACCGATAAGCCATGCAGCGTCACCGATAGCGGCTCCTGGGATGGAAAAGTCGCCTCGCCGACGCGCCCGCCTCCGGTATCCTGAAATACCAGCGAAGCCAACACATCGTTAATCTGACCGGAGCGAAAATAGAGCTTTTGACTGGCGTTGCCGTCCACCGTACCCTGATATTCAAAAAAGCCCACGCCATTTGGGAATAAATCCACCTGCGTCAACTGGGCATGAGCTTGCTTGCCACCGGCCCCGAGTCCATTGGTCTTAGGCCCGCCACTGTTGGGTCCCCACTGCGATTGGCACGCCGGGCATACGCCCATTAATAACGCCAAGGCTCCCGCTTGCAAAGACCTGCGCATGATGAATCTCCTTAAAACAAACCTTATTCATCGCTACACCACAACGGGTCAGGTCTTTAGACGCTTGAGAACCGCACGGGTTCCCGCAATGGTATCAGAGCTTGCAGTACTCGGTTGGGTTTCGCTGGCGGATTTAATCAACATTGAGACAGAAGGTGCTGGGAAGGCCATGGGCCTGCCGGCGGTGCTGATACGGCGTGTGGCAGGGGCGCTTGCATACGAGCCATGCGTCGGATGAAATAAAGAGGAAGGCGGAATGTTAAGATACTTCATGACGCTGGCTCAAGAGTGGGGACTGTAACCGATGCACGAATTTTGTGGCCTCGGTCCCATCGATGTATCGGCATCTCCTTTTGCCGTCTTACAGGCCCAACCGGCGACACTGGGCGACGGGTTCTGGCGGTTACGTCAGCAATTGAATGCCGAAGTCGGTCTGGCCCACGGCTACCGGATGTTGGAACAATTCGGAAATTTTCACAATCTGGCATTGGCTGCGGGGCGGATTCAGGGCAGTTACAAAGGCCCGCTTTTCATGGATTCTGATCTGTACAAGTGGTTGGAGGCGGTCGCTTTTGAATTACAACGCGAACCCGGCGCGTCGATTTCAGCAATGGCCGATCGGGCCATCGATCTGATTGTGGCGGCCCAGGCGTCCGATGGCTATCTCAACACGTATTACCAGGTGGTGGAACCGCACAATCGTTGGAAGCGACTTGGTTTCGGCCATGAGCTGTATTGCGCGGGCCATCTGATGCAGGCCGCAGTCGCTTATTTCCGCGCTACCGGTGACCAGCGTCTGCTGGAGGCGGCCTGCAAATTCGCCGACCATATCACCACGGTCTTTGGGCCGGGTCGGCTGGAAACGTGCTGCGGTCATCCGGAAATAGAAACGGCACTGATTGAACTGTTCCGTGTCACACGGCGGAAAGCACATTTGGACCTGGCCGCTTATTTCATCGACGTTCGGGGTAAGCGCACGGTGGGAACCGAACACTGGATTTTCGGATCCGATTATTGTCAGGATCAAGTCCCGGTGCGAGAGGCCCAGGCTGTGGTGGGTCACGCAGTGCGACAACTTTACCTGTGTGCGGGTGTTACTGATTTATTTTTGGAAACCGGCGAGTCGGCCTTATTGGAATCTCAGCAGCGGTTGTGGACGGATATGACCGCCGGAAAAATGTATCTGACGGGTGGGGTAGGGGCTCGCCACGGCACAGAGGCCTTCGGCAATGAGTACGAATTGCCTACGGACACGGCCTACTGCGAAACTTGCGCCGCCATCGCCAGTATTTTCTGGAATTTTCGGATGTTGCTTGCTACCTCGAATTCGCGCTTCGCGGATGTCATGGAAACAACACTCTACAACGGGTTTCTTGCTGGAGTATCACTGCGGCACGATCGTTATTTCTATGTCAATCCCATGTTGTCTCGCAGCGGCATTGAACGACCTGAATGGCATGGTTGCGCCTGCTGTCCACCAAATGTGATGCGGCTTATGGCCTCGCTGCACCACTACCTTTGCACCACCAGTGGGGCGGGTATTCAATGGCACCACTATGCCGCCGCCAAGGCGCAAACACCATTTGCCACGTTGCGGATGGATACTACGTTCCCGTAGCGGGGCGACATCGCTATTACCATTGAACACACCCAGAGCGATCCATGGGAATTGTCTTTAAGGATACCCGCCTGGTGCGGCCGGGCCACCTTGGCTATCAATGGACAGGCGGTGGGGCTTAACATGCGGTCGGGGTATGCAATTATCACAAGAGCCTGGAAACCTGGTGATACTGTGGCCTTGACGCTGGCTATGCCGGCGCAACTGATAATGGGAAATCCGAACATTGAAAGCATCCACCACTGTGCAGCTATCATGCGCGGGCCGCTGGTATATTGCGTGGAACAGGCTGAATGTGATAGCCAGACGAGGTTGTTGGATGTACAGATCGATTCCACCAAGCCGCTGGAGGTCCAAGACCGCCCAGACCTTCTGGGCGGAGTTACCACCATTCGGGCGGGCGGCGTCGTGCCCGATCGGACGGACTGGCAGAACCATCTTTATCAACCGCTGAAACAGGCCGATAGCCTGCGCTCGATGAATCTGGTGGCCATTCCGTATTACGCCTGGGCCAATCGCGGGCCGGGTGCTATGCGCATCTGGATGCCACTGGCATAACGCACCTTATGGTCGGCATGCTGACTGTTTTGGCACAACCAGTACTCCGCTTGAAAATCATATAGGGTCAATTGTGCTTCGCAGGTTCTTGCCAGCTGTACCACCCTTTGGGCCGCATGTTGTTGGCACAAGGCAAGATGGTTCTCGCAGACGCAGGCACTAATCAAGGCAAGTCGGAATAGCAGTTGACTCGCCCACCTCAGAGGTAATAATAATGCAACTGGACGCCATGAATTGCGTATTACTTGTGGTAATGAAGGTGCTGATATGATTATTTTACAAAAGCGATTGCCGGCGACGTTGGGCGATAGGGTGGTTTGTTGGGGGCAATCCGACGGTGGTTTTGTGACCAAGCCGGTACTTTTGGTATTGGTGTGGGCAATGTTGGCCGTGGCCATGCCATTATTTCTGGGTGGGTGTCAGAAGTCTTACAGCCAGCTGCGGCCCGGAGTGTCGCAATTTGTGCCCGCAGACCAGGGCCTGCAATCACGGGATCTGGTGGATATGACCAATCGCATGGCGGCGGACATGTTGCAATCCCAGGTGATTGCGCAAAACCCCAACAAGGTGATTGTTGTGATGGGCAGTGTTACCAATAGCACCAGCCAACCGTGGCAAAATGATGCCATTTATGTGGCGAGAATCCGCGCTCTTTTGAACCAATATGCCCAGGATCGCATAGCCTTTGTGGAATCCAGGCAGACCACGCTGCATCTGCAACAAAAGCAACTGGGCGGCGGTAACGGCGGGTTCGGCCAGTCCAGTCGGGCGGGGGTTCCACAACAGGGCCTGATGGTTCCGCAATATGTGTTGAAAGGGCACTTCTATGATTTGCCCAATACCGCCACCACCTATCACCTGTGCACGTTCCAACTGGTGGATTTGCGTACAGGTGAGGTTGTCTGGGAGGGCCATTACGAAGTACGAACACTTAATTTCTGATGCCGTTATGACCGCGGCCATGCCGGGTAGAATTCCGATGCGATGGATTGGACTGTTGTTGGCGCTATTTACAGTCAGCGTGAGCGGATGCGGTACGGCGTTGAACCGCAACATGGAGTCGACATTTTTATCATCGCATGATCTGATGGTCATGACTGATAAAATGGCGGTATCCATCGCATCGAATCCGCGAATTGCGGCGATTACAGCCCACGGGCCGATGGTGATTGTGCTTACCAACCTGCGAAATATGACGGATACCATTATTCCGCGCGGCGAGGGTGATATTTTTCTCCATCGTGTGCGGGTGCTGCTGGAGGGTGAAGCTGATCTGCGCAGGCGCTTTATTTTTGTGCTCAACCGGGAGACTTTTAAAGAACTGCAGGCCCAGGAGGGCTGGAGTGCGGTGCAACTTGGGCCGGATGTTCGCCGCCTCCAGCCGGAATATGCCCTGCGCGCCGTGTTTTATTCGGATACCAAGGTAGCGCCTCGATACCGCAGTGATTATTACCTGTGTACGTACCTGTTGTCCAATATTCGCACGGGCCGGATCATTTGGGAAAACTCTTATGAGGTTAAAAAAGCAGTGCATGGAAGTTTTTTGGATTAAGGCAGGTGCTGCGTTCGGGTGAGCAGAAAGGGCAATGGGAAAAGCAGTTATGAACGCGGCGTTTGATGTGAAGCGATGGAATTGATGAAAATTCAACTTCAAGCCAGCCATGACCGGCATGACCAATACGGGCAGTCTATGCCAGTTGCAGGAGGTCTGTTGCTGCCGATGCGGCGAAGCTATGGTGTGCTGTTATTGCTGCTGGCTGTGTTGATGCCTGGTGCACTGGCGGGATGCTCGCAGGAATCGGCGCGGGTACAGCAAGCGGTATCCTATTATTATCTGGGGGATTATCCGCAGGCCGAGAAAGTGCTGGCCCCGCTGACGGAGAAAAAAAATCAGAATTATGTGCTCAACAATTGCCGGTATGGTTCAGCCGCCTTGGCGGCCGGTAATCTGAATCACGCCGAACAAGCGTTTATGCGCGCGTATCGGGTGATGAATGCTGTGAATGTGAACACGGGCAGCCACGTGCTGGGTGCGGTCATCCTGTATGATGGGTTTAAGGTATGGAAGGGCCAGCCCTTCGAGCGGGCGATGGCTCATTATTATCTGGGGTTGATTTTCTTAATCAAGGGCGAATACAACAACGCCCGGGCCGCATTTGCCAACAGCCTTTTTCGCCTGCGTCAATATGCCAATCCAAACTCCAAGTTGCCAGCGGCCCAACGCTATGCGCGCGTGGAATCCGACTTCACCCTCGGCTATTTCGGGTTGGGGGTGTGTTATCTGCATCTGAAAGATACGAATCTAGCCCGCGCTAATTTCAATCGCGCCGTCCAGCTCAACCCCGCGCTTGGCCCGATTGTGGAGCGTTTGTATGACCCCAAAGTGAACACGCTGGTTTTTGTGGATTACGGGTTTGGTCCGCGGCGACGTTCCAAAGGATGGTATGGCGAACAAACGGTTTTTACCCCGGCTCCCTGGCAGGTCGGCCCAATTCCGCCGATTCAAGCCTGGGTCAACAACCACGCTGTAGCAGGTGTCAGCGCTTCGGCCATGGTCAATACGTTGGCGCTGGCACAGGATAAACGCTGGCTGACGATGAATACCATCCGCGAGACCAAGGCGGTGCTCGGCACAGGATTGATGGCGGGTGGCCTGATCGCCGCTGATAGTGGATCCCACAACAATAACGGGACGGTGGCCCTGGCCGGCCTGGGTGCCGCGGCCTTGGGCGCGGCTCTGGCGGCATCATCGCATGCCGATACACGTTATTGGCAGATGCTGCCGTGGACAGTATACGTACTACCGTTGGCACTGCGGCAAGGCTACAACCGGATCGAAATTAACGTAGCGGGTTCCAGTGTGCCGCCGTTCACCATTAATTACACCGGACCAAAATATCGCGTATTATACGTGCGCTTGCGATAGCAGGTGTGCCCCGCCGACCTGCCCGTAAGGTGATACAACGTGATGAAAACCATTTACGATTTGGCAACACTCCCGTGGCAACTTAGCGGCTGGAGGCCGGAGCACTGGCGGCTGGCGGCATCCATGGAAACGGGCTGGTCTCTGGAACCGGAGGTTAAGCCGATGGCCGCCACCGTGCCCGGCTCCGTGCAGCATACCCTTCGCCACGCCGGACTGCTGCCCGATTGGAACATCGGCCTGCAATCGCGCCAGTGTGAATGGGTGGAAAACCGGCATTGGGTTTTTCAAACGGTCTTGCCAGACACATGGACAGCCGCAGGCGGGCGAAAAATTCTGCGTTGCGACGGCCTCGATTACCGCGGCGTTGTGCTGATTAATGGCCGAGAAGCAGGCCAATTTTGCGGTAGCATGGTATCACACGTGTTCGATTTGACCGAGCACCTCAAAGCCGGCGAAAACAAATTGATGATCGTCTTCACAGGCGTGCCGGATTATCTGGGCCAAATTTGCTGGACGTCGCGCATTAAAGAATGGAAGCCGCGATTCAACTATTGTTGGGATTGGACTCCCAGGATCGTCCAGATCGGTATCTGGGATTCCATTCGTCTGGAAGTGGACCATGGAGATCGTATCGAAAGCCTGTCGTTATTCACCGATTATGATAGTGCCACGGGCACCGGGAATCTGATTATGGACGCCAAGTTGGCATGGACTACCGCCATCCATGCCGAAATATGCATGAAATCCGATGCCGGTACGATGACTCTGCGCCACTTGATTGCTGTGAAAGATCACGTGCAGGCCCGAATTCCAACCGGACCAGTGGAACCGTGGAATCCCAATGGCAATGGTTCGCGGACGCTTTACGACCTGGAAGTGAATCTGCTGGATGCCGGGGGCACCATTCTCGACCGGCACACCCGCCGGGTAGGTTTTCGCCAGATCGAGTGGAAACCTTGTGCGCAGGCTCCCGCCAATGCCTTGCCGTGGCGGTGCTGCATCAACGGCGTTGATACATTCCTGCAGGGATTTAATTGGGTGCCTGTGCGGCCGAATTTTGCCGACGTTACGGAAGCGGATTATCGCCAACGGCTGGAAACGTACTGGGACATGGGCACCAATATCCTGCGGGTATGGGGTGGGGGCTTTCTGGAAAAACCGTATTTTTACGATATCTGCGACGAATTGGGCATATTGGTGTGGCAGGAATTTCCGCTTTCTTCCTCCGGAATTGATAATTGGCCTCCGGAAGATGCCGGCGTGATAGCTGAAATGCGAATGATTGCCGAAGGCTACATTCGGCGTCGTCAGCACCATCCATCGCTGCTGCTGTGGTGCGGGGGCAACGAATTGCAGGGTGGTTTGGACGGCAGCAAGACGGGCACGGGCCAACCGGTGGATATGGATCATCCCATGATGAGAATGCTTGGCGATCTGGTCGGGCGGGCCGATCCGACGCGGCGATTTTTACCGTCTTCCTCTTCCGGACCGCGCTTTATGGCAGCCAGGGAAGATTTTGGCAAAGGCCTGCATCACGATGTTCATGGTCCGTGGAACCATTCCGGTGATCTTGCCGGATGGCGTGATTACTGGGAAAAGGATGATGCTCTGTTTCGGTCGGAAACGGGCATGCCCGGCGCATGCGCAGCGGAATTGATTCGCACCGTTGGCCTGGACCGGCAATGGCCCGCCAGCAGCACCAATTCATATTGGCTGCACACCTGTGCCTGGTGGATTCAGTGGGATGATTATATTGCCGCAGGCGGCAATCCGGACAGCCTGGATTCCTATGTTGCCTGGAGCCAAAAGCGCCAGGCCGAGGCTTTGTCCATTGCGGCGCGGGCCTGCAAGTCCCGCTTTCCGCGCTGCGGCGGAATTATCATCTGGATGGGGCACGACACTTTTCCCTGTCCGGTGAATACATCCGTCATCGACTTTCACGGAGCACGCAAACCCGCAGCCGACGCTCTGGCGGCAATTTTCCGTGCTCCAGCGGCGGTTTAACCGGGCGTGGCGGCTTCCTGGGCGTCAATGGCCATACGGTGCCAGCGCAGGGCTTCGCGCTCACTGCGGCGAACGCCCAAGCCGCGCTCGTAGAAGGCGGCCACCTGGCGCATTGCCAGAATGTTGCCCGCTTCCGCTGCGCGCATGTACCAAGCCAGAGCCTCCATATAATCCAAGCGCACGGCCTTGCCGGTGGCATAGAAATAGCCCATGGTGAACATGGCGTTGCTGTCGCCCTTGCCTGCGGCAGATTGATACCAACGCCGCGCCCGTCGCAGGTCCCGCTCCAATGCCGGGCCACCCTTCTCGTAAAGCAGGCCGATGCGGCACATGGCATCGGTATCGCCGAGATCGGCGGCCCGAACGTACCACTCTACGGCTTTACCATAGCTGCACTCCACTGCCTCTCCACGTTCGTACAGCAACGCCAGATTCCACATGCCCATCGAGCTGCCGCCGTGGGCGGCCTTAGTCAACCAGGTTATCGCTTTTTCCGCATCGGGCGGTGTACCCGCGCCGGCCCAATACATACAACCAATTGCCGCCATGGCATCCACACTACCGGCGGCGACGGCGTTGCGGTACCATTCCATGGCCTGCTGAAAATCCTGGCTGACACCCCAGCCCTGCTCATACAATGATCCGATGTAAGCCATCGCATCAGGACTGCCTCGCGTGGCGGCCCGCTGGTACCAGACCATGGCCATGTCGTAGTCGCGCTGCACCCCGTGTCCTTGTTCATACATGGTGCCGATATTCACCATGGCCGCAAGATCACCGGCTGCGGCCGCGCTTTGATACCAGCTCATGGCTCGGGTAAAGTCCGGCCCGTTGTGTCCGCCCGAATGATAAACCAGCCCTAAATTGGTCATGGCACCGGCATGACCGCGTTGGGCGGCTTTGAGGTACCATTCCATGGCCATATCTGAATTCGGCTTCACGCCGTGCCCCAGATCGTACATCATTCCAATATGATTCATAGCGTCGGTATTGTTCGCGGTAGCGGCATTTTGATACCACGCCAGGGCCTTGGAGAAATCCTGGCGCAATCCGCGGCCTGTTTCGTACATGCGTCCAATGTGTATTGCCGCAACCGAATTTCCTGCACGGTGGGCCCGTTCGTACCAGGTAGCGGCGGCCGCCGGATCAAGGCCGGTTCCGCGCCCATTTTCAAAACATTCGGCTACGTTGAGCATGGCCGCAGGAACAGCATTTTCCGCAGCCCGCAAATACCAGCTAAACGCCTCCTGATCGCTTTGTGGTGCGCCCTGGCCACGGGCATAACTGTCAGCCAGCATGGTCATCGCCTGCGCATCGCCGTGCTGGGCCAGTTCCAACAGCGAGGGAATGTCCGCGACTGGCGGCTGGTTGGATTCCACGGCCACTTCAGAAAATGTGTTTTGCAAGTCCGTGCGGCCGACAGATCCATTAGAGCTTGGCATGGAATTGAACGGCAGTGGAGTGCAGCTATGGTAAAG
>JAJZNX010000028.1 GCA_021852275.1 Planctomycetota bacterium
TCAATGGTCAGTAAACTGTTTTTCACCGCCGAGGCGCTGAGAGCGCAGAGAACGACTATAAAACGCCACAATAGCTGCGAGAACGCATTGCCGACAAGGTGAATGCACTTCCACTTTTGGGTTGTATATCCGCTGGCGACTGCTGCTGCACGTATTTACTTGTCAGACGGAACGATGCTTTGCGGCACAAGGCGGCGAAGCCGGTAACTGGGGGTTCCGCTGGATAGTGGTAGGAAAGGTATGGCGGGGGATAAGGCGAAGCGGACAGCGGTCAGCGATCAGCTTTTGCGGGCAGGATGGGACGGGCAAGATGGCCAAGGTTTTGGTGTTGGCCATCTTGGACAAGTTGAAAAATGGGCGGTTTTGTTGGGTTTTGCGGGTAAGGTGGCCAAGATGGCCAAGATGGCCAAACATTTTTAATTTTCCGGGCTAAGGGTCGGTTTTGTGCTGGTTGCAGGCGCAGCATGGGCATGGGTCGAATTCCTTATTTTGGTGTGATGCACGCCTGTGGCTTCGACAGGGCCGCTGCGGCGATGCACGTATTTACTTGTCAGACGAAACGAGGCTTTGCGGCACAAGGCGGCGAAGCCGGTACTGTGGGTTCCGCTGGATGATAGTAGGCAGAGTATGGAAGGGGATAATTTCAGGAGACAGAAATCAGAAAGCATGAGGTAGTTTCCGGCGGGGAGTTTCTCAGGATGATCTTGAGAAAGCGATTACGTTTCTCAAGTTCCAATTTGAGTGAAATCCGCAATTTCATTGGCCTTTTGATGGCGTTTCTCAGGTTTCTCAAGTTATTTATATGTCCGGCCTGAACGCGAGAAAATAGAACCCCGATTGCATGCTCCTGTATTATCGGAAATCCGATACGCCGATCCGATCGGTCCCGATTGCTTGCTCCGTGCCGCGGAGGCCTGTCCCGGCCGCGTCGGGAGATTTCGGCATCCTGCCGAAAAGGGGAACGAAGCGATCAGCCTTCAGCGATCAGCGATCAGCTTTCAATGGTCAGCAAACTGTTTTTCACCGCCGAGGCGCTGAGAGCGCAGAGAACGACTATAAAACGCCACAATAGCTACGAGAACGCATTGCCGACAAGGTGAATGCACTTCCACTTTTGGGTTGTAGATCCGCTGGCGACGGTTGCTGCACGTATTTAATTGTCAATGATTGCGGGCCTTTGGAGGATTACAGTCGGGCGGAACACGGCTTTGCGGCACAAGGCTGCGTAGCCGATAACTGGAGGTTCCGCTGGATAATAGTAGGAAAGGTATGGAGGGGGATAATTGCGAAGCGGTCGGCGGACAGCAGTCAGGTTTGAGCGGCCAGCGATCAGCGTTTAGCTTTTGCGGGCAGGATGCCCGCGGTCCAGGGGTTACTATGGCGGACAAGATGTCTGCCCTCCTTACCAACCAAGTAGTACCGATTTTTGCGGACAGGATGGTCGCGGTCACAGGGTGGGCATGTGGCGCCGGCCGCCCGGTGGCCGCTCTAAACGGGGTATGTCTTTCGGAGGGCAACAACACGCGGCACCTTACCTACAGCGTAAATCATGCCATCGGCACGCCCTTGGGGCACCGTGCATTTTATCGGGATGCAGGCTAAGATAGATGGATAATATGTCGGCGGACAGGTTAGCTGAAATATGGCAAATTCAAAACCCAGCATTTTTCACCATGGCGGTCAGGCCGGTGCGGCAGTCATCGCTCTTTTATCCTGCGCGTTGGCCATTTTTTCCTGCAATTCTGCGGCCACCACAGCCGGCCCAGGCAAGATGGCCGCTAAAATTGCTTCGCTTACCCAGGTGGCGCTTGGCTCTGCCCCGCTTCCCCCTATTGCCGGGGCATGGCATCACTGGCAAAAGCTGCTGAACCGTGACGCTATTGGCCGGTTGTATCAACTGGGGCGATTTTACCGGTCGCCGGGGCAGGTTCATTGCGTCTATCTTGTGGTGATTGTGAATTGCCACCAGGCTGGAACAACCCGGCAGTTTCAAACCAGTGCCGCCATCGGGCTTAGGTATTGTGTATCTTGGGTGCCTTTGCACATCCGGAATTTTCTGCGTTGCCACAGCCTGCTGCCGCCGCCGTTGGTATAAATCCCGCCGGCCCTTAACCGCCCCAGCGGGATCATCTCTACCGTTTTTACCTCCACAACAAAACAATAAAAGGCCTTCAATATGCTGCCACAGATATTCAATAAAACGCTCGCCGCCGTTTTTGGATCCCGTAATGAACGTTTGATCAAATCCTACGCCACACGGGTAAGGGAAATCAATGCTATTGAACCGTCTATCCGCGTCATGACCGATGCGCAAATGCGCGCCCGGGCGGAGGAATTACGATCCCGGCTGACCAAAGGCGAAGATGATGTGGCGGTTTTGCCGACGGCCTTCGCCCTGATGCGTGAAGCCATGGATCGGCATATCGGCCTGCGCAACACCCTGAACCCCGCGGCCGGGTTTGATCCCTCAACGCTGACTCCCCGCGGCCGCGAATTATTTGATCAGGCCAAAGCCCAATGCAAATCGGAACATGACTGGCGGTTTGTGGACATACCCGTAGAACTTTATGAATTGCTGCGCGCCGCGGTACCCGCTGATCGCCCCCCTTTCCGGGCCCATCCGTTTGATGTGCAGTTGATCGGCGGCATGGTGCTTTACGAAGGGAAAATTGCGGAAATGGCCACCGGCGAAGGCAAAACATTTGTTGCACCGCTGGCCTGTTTTCTGATGGGGTTGCGCGGCTGGCATTGCCATGTGGTAACCGTGAACGATTACCTGGTCCGACGCGACGCAGCCTGGGTGGCTCCGGCCTTTTATGCCCTGGGCATGTCCGTCGGTTACATTCAGGCTTTCATGGAAAACGACGCCCGCCAGAAAGCCTATCAATGCACCGTCACGTACGGAACCAACAGCGAATTCGGGTTTGACTATCTACGTGACAACATGAAACAGCAATTGGCGGAGCAGGTGCAGGGGCCGCTGGATTTCGTCATCGTTGATGAAATCGACAGCATCCTGATTGACGAAGCCCGCACGCCGCTGATTATCAGCGGTCCCGCCCATGACGATTCCCCCCGTTATCGGGCGGCCGACGAGGTGACGCGCAAGCTCATTGCCGCACAGAAGCCGTGGGATATGGCTAACGCCAGGGTGGAACACCTGAAGCGCCAATTGAAAGGTGCCGAGGGTGAAATTAAAAATGTGCGGGGTGAAGCGGACAAGCTGGCGGCCATTCAGAAACTGGTGCCGGATCTGCGGCAGCAGTTGACCCAGGCGGAGACTCAGCTTGCCAACCACGTGCAGCTATATGAAGTGGAGCTGGACCGCAAGTCCGTGCAGCTTACCCATGAGGGTATTCAAAAGGCCCAGGAATATGCCGGCGTCGGTTCTTTTTATGTGGGCGGTAACATGGACTGGCCGCATCTGATCGAACAAAGTCTGCGGGCGCACGTCGTTTATGAGCGTGATAAGGACTACGTGGTGCAAAATGGCGAAGTGGTCATTGTGGATGAATTTACCGGACGGCTGATGGTAGGCCGGCAATGGAGCGACGGCCTGCACCAGGCTTGCGAGGCCAAGGAGCGTGTAACGGTAAAGCCGGAAACGCAGACCATGGCCACCATTACCATCCAGAATTTCTTTAAGCTCTATCGCCGCATCGCCGGCATGACCGGCACGGCGATGACCGAAGCGGAGGAATTTGACAAAATATACAAGCTGGAAGTGGTATTGATTCCGACCAACCGGCCGCTGATCCGCCAGGATGATGATGACCTGCTGTTTTTGACAGAAAAAGCCAAATGGGATGCGATTGCGGAACACATCAAGGAAGTATCAGATTCGGGCCAGCCGATTCTGGTGGGCACCACCAGCGTGGAAAAGTCGGAGCGGTTGTCCAACATGCTGGCCCAAAAATACGCCATCGAACATGAAGTGCTCAATGCCAAGAACCATGAACGGGAGGCGGAAATTGTGGCCAAGGCTGGCCGGCAATACCAGAATAAAGAGGGCCAGACCGTGGGTGCCGTCACCATTGCCACCAACATGGCCGGCCGCGGTACGGATATCAAGCTGGGGCCGGGGGTCACTGAAGCCGGCGGGCTGTACGTCATCGGGACGGAACGCCACGAGGCGCGGCGCATCGACAACCAGCTTCGCGGCCGATCGGGCCGACAGGGTGATCCGGGGCGATCGCGTTTTTTTGTGAGTCTGGAAGATGATCTGATGAAGCTCTTTGCTTCGGAATTCACGCTGCGAGCCCTGCAACGCCTGGGCATGAAGGAAGACGAGGCCATTGAGCATCGGTGGTTGACCCGCGGGGTGGAAAAAGCCCAGAAAAAGGTAGAAGAGCGAAACTTTGGAATCCGCAAAAATCTGTTGGAATACGATGAGGTTCGCAATCATCAGCGGCACTACTTCTACACCTCACGCCAGAAAATTCTGGAAGGCCGCAATCTGCAGGATATGATATTCGAAATCATCGGCGAGGCGGTCCAGGATGCGGTCAGCCAGTACCTGGACCGCGATTATGTCGCCGTCTGCACGGCCGAATGGGTGCGGACTAATTTCAACACGGTCATCGATCCGGTGGAACTGCGCGATACGGAACTGGCGGTGCTGGAACACACCATCCGGGATAAAACCCGCGAAGAAGCACGCACCAACATTCATACATCGCTTTCGGAGTTCATGGATCCCGATGCCGACCCGGCGGACTGGGACTATGCCGGACTGTCCACCTGGGCCATGAATCAATTTCATGTGTCGATCAGCGCCGCCAATCTTAAAACGATGGACCGTGAGCACATCGCCGAAACGCTGGTGGAAAAGGCGCTGGAACAGATTGAACTCAAAGACTGTTCGCCGCTGGCCAAGTACCTGGTGAAACATTACCCTCAGCAGCAATTGGCCGCATGGGCTAATGCCAAGTTTGACATGAAGTTATCCCCGGAAGACCTGGTGAACAAAACGCCGGAACAGGCGGCCGAGGTCATTTTGAACACGGCGAGGCAGTTATACCAGCAAAGGGAAATTGCCTATCCGGTGGAATATGCCCTGGAGGTTACCATTGGCTCGGGCGGCACAGACCATGTCTACGCCTCGGAACAGCTCGCCACCTACATCAAAGCCAAGTATGACACCCCGATCACCGGCGAGGATGTGCGTTCCATGGATCTGAAGACATTGCACCAGCACCTGGTGAATATCTCGGCCCGGGCCAATGCCGATATCGACCGGCAGATTGACGAAGCGGTGGAAAAGCTGCCAGAATCGGAACAACTCGCGGCCTGGGTTGCCAACCGCTTTGTAACGTCGGTACCGCCCGATGAATTTGTTGACGAACCACCGGCGGAACGTCGAGAGCGACTGCGCGAACTGGCCCATACGTTTCTGCGCCGGGAATTGACGGAACTGGAGCGCAACGTGCTTTTGCAGATATTTGATGAAACCTGGAAAGACCACCTGTATGCGATGGATCAATTGCGCGATTCCATCGGTTTGCGAAGCATTGCCCAGAGAGACCCCGTTACCGAGTACAAGCGGGAAGGTTCCAAACTGTTCACGGAATTTATGCGGGCACTGCGTGATAAAGTTACAGATGTGATTTTCCGTGTGCGCCTGGCCGCGAGTGATGCGATGCGCGATGTATACGGGCAGGTGCATGAAGTGTTTGACGCGCATGAATCCTACGGCGTGGACTCCAGCGCAGCCGTGGAAGCGATGCGCAACGAAGCCCTGCCCTCCGGCGCGGAAACTGAACATACGGATAATCCGGAGGACATGGATCAGCCGGTGGCTCCCATCGTCAACGCGGGACCGAAGATCGGTCGCAACGACCCATGTCCGTGCGGCAGCGGGAAAAAATATAAACATTGTTGCGGGCAGATAGCGTGAATTCGGCCCCGGCCAGGAAATGAAGTGAATTGATGTCTTTGCGTCATGTTGCTATTGTCGGTCGTCCCAACGTAGGAAAATCCAGCCTGTTGAATTTTCTCACCGGACGGCTTATTTCCATTGTCGATCCGACCGCCGGTGTTACCCGCGACCGTATATCATCGCTGGTGACACATGCCGGCCGAACCTTTGAATTAACCGATACCGGTGGCTATGGCATTGCGGATTCGCCGGAGCTTGCTCCCGAGGTACAGACGCAGTTGGGGCTGGCGATTCAGGCGGCGGATTTGCTACTTTTTGTGCTGGATGTCAAGGACGGCCCCACCGTGCTGGACCGATCGGTGGCCGCCTATCTGCGACCATTCAACAAGCCGGTGCTGCTGGTGGCCAACAAGGCGGATGGTCCGCGATTGGCGGCCAATGCGGCGGAGTTTTTTGCATTGGGATTTGGCGAGCCGATCAGCGTTTCATGCACGCAGAATCGCGGCCGCGATAAATTGCTTGATGCGGTAACAGCGGCACTGCCTGCGCCGGAAGAAGACGAGACATCGCCACCGCATCCGGAGCTCAAACTGGCGTTTGTGGGCAAGCGCAACGCGGGCAAAAGTACGCTGGTCAACGCCCTGGCGGGTGAAAATCGGGTGATTGTTTCGGATATTCCGGGCACCACCCGTGACAGCGTGGATGTGCGTGTGGAAGTGGCGGGCCGATCTGTTCTGATCATCGACACCGCCGGCGTGCGCAAGCGATCGAAAATGACCGGCAATGATCTGGAATTTTACAGCTTTCACCGGGCTCAGCGCTCGATTCGGCGTGCGGATGTGGTTTTTCTATTGCTGGATGCCACGCAGGAATCGGGTGATGTGGATCAAAAGATTGCCGCGTATATTGCCGAGGAATTCAAGCCGGTCATCATCGTAGTCAATAAATGGGATCTGGTAGCCCAGCGTGCCTCACTGGAAGAATATTCCACATACATCGGCAGTATTCTGCGTCGACTGGACTATGCGCCCATTGTCGGGATCAGCGCAAAAGAAGGGCTGAACATCGAACAGACCGTGCACCTGGCATTTACCATTCATGCGCAGGCCGGGCATCGCCTTAGCACCGGCCAATTGAATCAGGCCGTGGAGGATATTTTACAGTTACGCGGTCCCAGCAGCCCCACCACGAGGCCTGTAAAGGTGTATTATGCCACACAGATTGGTGTGTACCCTCCCACTATTGTGCTGTTTGTGAATAATCCAGAGCTCATTACGGAAGAATATCGGCGGTTTTTCGTCCGACAGCTCAGGGCCAGAACCGTGCTTACGGAAACGCCGATTCGCCTTTATGTGCGGAGTCATCATCGCAGCAAAGGTCCGCGGTCGATAACGCCGCCCGGCATCCGAGTTGAACGCCGGAGGCCTCCCAGTCGTAATTAAGACGGAAAACACCAGCCGTTGCCGGGGGTTTTCGGGCACTATGCAGGTATTCAATGACGTGAGGACCGGTCGATTATATTTCACGAAAGCCACCTGGATGGACGATTTATTATAATGATTATGGCGACGGCGAAACCCTCCGGACTATTGCAATATCCGTCGCTTGATGTTATCTCGCCAAGCTTGCCGCCGATTGGAGCCGGACAAACTTGGCGATGTTTTTGACACCCAAGGCGGTAAGCTGAAAGCGCTGTTGGCGTGCTTGCCTGTTTAATTTAGGGTATCTTGGCAATTCCGTGGCGGTTTGCGTGGATGCTGGTAAGGATGTTTTGCAGTGGATGATTCACACTTGATTCGAAAAATGCTGGTCAGCAGCAGTATACTCATTGGATTGGGCATTGTATCTATTATTCTGCTAAGCTGGCGTCTTGGAGGCAACAGCGTCTGCGCTGGTACCGTAGCAGACAATGCCGCCGGCGTGGTGAATCTGCTAAGCACCAGTGCACCCGCCGCGTACGCCGAGCAAGTCAGCCGTCTGGTACGCAAGCAAAAGATACACACGCTTCTGGCCTTGCGTCCATCTGATCCCAGCGCCCCCGGCATGGCGCAAATTTACCAATGGCAGAAGACTTACGCCCAGCGCATGCTGGCCATAGCGAACAAAACGCACCATCAATATGTACAGCAATCAGAGTTGGCACAAAAGTCGGCCAAGGCGGGCAAGGACCTGCCGGCCATCGGGCATCTGTTGGCGGCCTATGCGGTAAGCCCGCATAAAACCGCGTTCCGTCATTTGCCGTGGGTGGAAAAGATTACCCGGCAGGTTGCCGCCCGGGCCGCGGTGTATGATCACCAGGGCCGCTGGCTGGAATCATTGGAGCTCTATGCCGATCTGCACCACCTGTTCAAAATCTCCATGCGCTATGACAAACGCTATAAGCGCATGGTGCGCATCACCACGCTGCTCGGGCGCTATACACCCAAGCAGTTTTTTTCGATGCAGAGCAAACTGTTTAAGCAAAGCAAAATCAACAAAAACAACACTGTGGTCCCCAACAAAAAACCTGCCCCCACCTTTCAGACCCCGCCCACATTTTCCAACTGGAGAAACCGCCTTACTGGCATCAGTCAGGTGATGCTGATCAACGCCTTCCAGCGAGCTCACGACGCCTGGGTGTTGCCGGTACCCTACCGCAAGTTGCTGGTGGGCGGCCTGCGCACGATCGAACTTTTTCCGGAACTGCCGCCGCTGAGCCACGCTTTCCCCTTGCTGGCCAATGCCAAAAAATGCCGTCAATTCAGCCAGGATTTGGCGCATATAATGCAACAGGTGAAAACCGCCAAAAGTATTGATACCGCCCAGATGATAGGCTACTGGCAGGAAGTAGCCCAGGCCAACAAAAATACGGTGCAACTGCCCAAACGCGTGGTGATCCGCGAATTCACCGACAGCGGTCTGGCCACGCTGGACCCTTATACCGTGGTGTTCTGGCCGAAAGAAGTAAAGGAATTTGACAAGGAAATCAGCGGCGTATTCGGCGGGGTGGGCATTCAGATACAGATGACCAATGCCGCGCCGCGGGTGGTAAGCCCGCTGGTGGGCACGCCGGCCTTCCGGGCCGGCATTGAAGCCGGCGATGTGATTGTGACCATCAACGGTCAGAGCACCACCGGCATTACCATCAATCAGGTGGTGCAGCGGATTACCGGCAAGCCCGGCACGTACGTTACCCTTGGCATCCGCCGCAAGGGTCATCCGGGCATCATGGTATTTCGGCTTAAGCGTCAGGAAATTCGCGTTAATTCCATCAAAGGCATCCGCCGCAAACATGGCTCAACAAAATGGCGATTTATGATTGATCGGCGCGACCATATCGGCTACATACGTGTAACACAATTTCAACTGGATACCGCGCAGGAGTTTCAAAAGGCAATCCAGCATCTGCTGCGTCATCATGTGCATGGCCTGATCCTAGATCTGCGTTTTAACCCCGGGGGCTATCTGGAGACTGCCATGAAAATGTGCAACATGTTCCTGAGCCATGGCACCATACTCTCTACCAAGGGACGAGTATGGCCGCGACACGATTACGAAGCACAGGGAGATCCACTGGTGCCGCCCAACATTCCGGTGATTCTCCTGGTGAATCAAGACAGCGCCAGCGCTTCGGAAATCTTCAGCGGCTCCATGCACGACCTAAAGAGGGCCTTGCTGGTGGGCCACCGCACCTTTGGAAAAGGTTGCGTGCAAACCATGCATCCGGTGGGAACCAAGGGAAACGCCCTGATGAAAATCACCATGGCCTACTACTACCTGCCCAATGGTGAATGTATTCAGAGACTGGATCATGCCCGTATCTGGGGCGTTCAACCCGACGTACACGTGCCATTTTCCCCCCTGCAGATGCGTCAGTTGGAGGCTACCTGGCAGTACAATGATATTATTCCCGCACCCGGTTATAAGCCTTCACCGGCAACACAAAAGGTCATTAAGATGGTCACCAATGAAAAAGCCTATGACACGCAGTTGGATACCGCCTTGATGATGATGCGACTGCAGTTGGCCCAGACCAACTGACCTGGCCGGGCCTGGAGGTGTCCCGGCCCTTGAAAGGAATATAGTGATGAACAAACAACGCATGATCGGCGACGTGATAAGCTCGCTCGTGGCTATTTTCGTGGGATTGGCGGCCCTGATGATGAGCATCCGTTACCTGGCCCGCCCGCAAGGAGTTCTGGATTGGTCGGTACAGCTTTGCGGCGCCGCCACCGTCGGCATTATTATTTTTTTTCTGTGCTGGGGGCACTTCCAGAAAACGCCCAAAGCTGCTCGGAAGCAAAGCGTAACGGCCGAGCCTAACGCCTCGGCCAGTCAGACCTCCGGTTCAAGTAATCCGCAAGCTTGAGGGCGTCGAACGGATAATGCGGATGGGTGGCACTCTTGCTTTTTTCAATTGATTTAGGTTTAATACCAAACGTAAATGGTGTCGGCGGCGAACTGAATGTCATTGCGCCGTCTGTTTTTTGCAATAACTTTTGCAGGAGATTCAAGATGAAGCGCATACCTCTTATCACGGTGGCACTCGTTATACTCACCGGGTCGTTAGCCGGATGTTCCAGCGTCGGTAATGACCGCATTGCCCATCAAACCTCGCAAACCGTTTCTCAACATCTGGTGCGCGGGCAGACCACCGAGGCCCAGGTGCGGGCGATCTATGGCGATCCGATGAAGGTAAGTTTTACTTCCGGTGGAAATCAGGTGTGGGAATATGAATTCACCAGGATGCATGCCACCGCCAGCGATTTTATTCCATTTGAAAATCTATTCCGTTCCGATGCCAAGGGGCACCGCAACTCTCTGGTCATCTACTTTAACAAAGCAAATATCGTGGAAAATTATGCCTTCAGTTCTTCCTCGGTCAAAGTGCATCAGGGATTGACACCTTGATGGGAAGCTTGGTCCCCCACCGGTGTTAAGCAAAAACCACCTTGCCCGGTGCATGAGGTACTTTACGCATGACACCCCGCGTATCCACAATCAACTGGGCGTTGTCGGCGATTTCCCGCCACTGATAGGCGGAGTGGTGCGTTGCAATCAGAATGCAATCATAACCAGCCAGCACCGCCGGAGAAATTTCCACGCTTTTTAAACGCAGCCGGTGGCGCCTCATCCGCGGAATCTGCGGAATGTGCGGATCGTTGTAATCCACTTGAGCCTGCAGGGCCAGCAATTTTTCGATAAGTTCCAGGCTGGGGCTTTCACGAATATCGTCAATATCCGGCTTGTATGCCATGCCCAACACCAGAATACGACTGCCCTTCACCGATTTGTTATGTCCATTGAGGGCTCCGGAAAGCCGCTGAATAACATAGTCCGGCATGTGCTGGTTGATTTCGCCGGCCAATTCAATGAAGCGTGTCGGCAAGCCCACTTCCCGGGCCTTCCAGGTTAAATAGAAAGGATCAATCGGGATGCAGTGCCCGCCCAACCCCGGACCGGGATAAAACGCCTGAAAACCAAACGGCTTGGTGGCCGCCGCATCCACCACTTCCCAGATATCAATGCCCAGCCGCTCCAACAAAACCTTCATTTCGTTGACCAGGGCGATGTTCACACAACGGTAGATGTTTTCCAGCAATTTGGCGGATTCCGCCACCTCTGCGCTAGTTACCGCAACCACTTTTTGCACCGCAGCTTCGTAGAGGGCCACGGCCGCAGCCAGACTTTCTGCATCGATTCCTCCCACCAGTTTTGGAATCGTCTGGGTGCTGTGACTCTTGCGGCCAGGGTCTTCCCGCTCCGGACTGAAAGCCAGGAAAAAATCCACACCGCAGCGCAGTGCAACCGGTTGGGCCGCCGCTATGGCTTTGGCCTCCGGCTGGCTGCCCGCAGCCTTTTCCAATATCGGCAGTACCACTTCACGGGTGGTGCCGGGATAGGTTGTCGATTCCAGCACCACCAGTTGGCCGGGGTGCAACTGGCGGGCCACCGCCTCGGCGGTCTGCTCAACAAAGCTTAAATCGGGTTCGGCGTGTTTGCCCAGGGGAGTGGGAACGCAGATCACAATAGCATCCGGCTCGTTTAGCCGTTGAAAATCGCAGGTGGCTTCAAAGCGGCCGGATGCGGCCATGTCCCGGATAAAATCATCGCCCAAGTGTCGCAGATAGCACTTGCCGGAGCGCAGCATTTCCACCTTGGCCGGATCGATATCAAAGCCCATGGTCCGGAAGCCGGCGGCATGAAAAGTTCGCAGCAACGGCAGCCCCACATAACCCAAGCCCATCACTCCAATGATGGCCGTGCGAGCATGGATGCGCTGTATAAGTTGTTGTGATGACAATCGACTATTCCCAGCCAAGACCAAGGGCTTGATTTTACCTTTAGCCTCTCCCCGGAGCAACTTAAGAATCGAGCAAATTGCCGCGCCGGCCAAAAGGATTAAACCGCAGGCGACAATCCTTCATTTGGCACCAGGATTGTGTTATTCTGGGTGTTAATGCGCCGTGTGCTGATTATTTTTTCTTTGCTGCTGATGCTGATATTTGTCGGGGGCTTTTGGATTTCGGGCGGGGATGCAGCCCGTTCACGGGCGATCATTTTTTGTCAGGCGGGGCAAATTCACACGCTGGACCCCGCCGGGATGACGTGGATGCAGGACATTCGAGCGGGGCTGGCGCTGTGGCAGGGGCTGACGCAGTATGATCCCAAAACGCTCAACCCTATACCGGGCGTGGCCAAAAGCTGGGCTATATCCGACCATGGACTTACGTATACGTTTCACCTGCGCCGCCATGCACGCTGGTCCAACGGAGCCCCGGTAACCACCGCCAATTTTATTTTCGCCTGGAAGCGCATGTTGCATCCGGCGACCGGTGCCGGCTATGTGGAAATGTTTTTCCATATTTCCGGAGCCAGAGCTTATTTCAACGCGCTGGCCAACCCGCACGCGATACCCAGGCCATTTTCGTCGGTGGGCATCAAGGCTTCTGACCGTCATACGCTTATTGTGCATCTCAATGCTCCCTGCCCCTATTTTCTGGACCTGATGGCGTTTCCGCCATTTTTTCCTCTCAATCAGGCCAGCATGGCCCGCTTCACCGTCCGGTCCGGTCATTCCTTTGCCTACTATAACCCGCGTTTTACCCGGCCACCCAACCTGGTTACCAACGGCGCATACCGACTCACCACCTGGAAATTCCACCAATATCTGGAATTCAAGCCCAACCCCTATTATTGGGACCGCAAGGCCGTGCGTTGCCGGGAGCTGCGCATTGTTTCATTTTCGGATTCGCTGGCAGCGTTCCGGGCTTATCAAAGCGGTGCCGTGGATGTGCTTTCATTTGTGCCGCCGGAATTCACCGCGGCCCTGCTGCGCCAGCAGCGGGCCGGCCTGCGGCACGACGTGCATTACAGATCGGTCTTTGGTACGTATTATTACATTATAAACTGCACCAGAGCGCCATTGAACAATGTGCTCATCCGCCGGGCGCTGGATCTGGCCATTAACAAAAGACAGATTGTAGATGACGTTACGCGGCTCCATGAAAAGCCTCTAAGGGTGCTGGTACCGCCGGGAACTATTCCCGGCTACCATAGCCCGCATGGACTGGCCATGAACGTAACCGAGGCACGAAAGTTGATGCGGCAGGCGGGTTATCCTGATGGTCGCGGCCTGCGACCGCTGAAATTTCTGACCAACGATACCGATTCCATGAACACGCTGGTGGCGCAGGCCATCACTCAGATGTGGCAGCGCAATCTGGGCGTGCGCATCCGCATCGCAACCGAAGAAAGCAAAGCGTTCAACCAGGACTCTGTGCATGGCAATTTCGATATTGCGCGGGCCGGCTGGTATGGAGATTACATGGACCCCACCACCTGGCTGGATCTTTTTCGCACCGGCAATCCGAACAATCACAGCCAATTTTCCAACAGCCAATTCGACGAGTTGATGCATCAGGCGGATATCGAGCCGAATCCGGCCCGACGCTTTGCCCTGCTGGAGGCGGCCGAACGGTTACTGGTGGATCGTTACATGCCGGCGATTCCATTATTTCAATATACCGATGGCCTGATGTATCATTCCCGGGAGATCGGCGGTATTGGACCCAATGTCCGGATGATAACCCTGCTGCAATATATCCATTGGAAACACCGGCCCCGCGGAGGCACACATCCATGATGCGTTTTCTGATATCCCGCATCGGCCAGTCGTTGCTGGTGATTTTTGTGGTATACACCTGCACCTTCTGGCTGCTGATGGCGGCACCCGGCAACCCGTTTATCGGAGAAAAACAACCGCCGCCAGCCATTATCCACGCCCTGAAAGTGCGGTATGGACTGAATAATCCGTGGCATGCATACTGGGCATATCCGTGGCGCGTCATCACCCATGGCGACATGGGGCCGACGATCAGCTACGCCAACTGGACGGTGCTGGATGTCATTCGCTCGTCGCTGCCGATTTCGGTCTCGCTGGGAGCGCTGGCTTTGCTCATCGCGCTGTGGCTGGGTGTGGCACTGGGCATACTGGGTGCGGTGACGCGCGGCCATTGGCCGGACCTGACGCTGACCGTGGGCAGTCTGCTGGGCATCAGCCTGCCCAGTTTTGTCATCGGTTCGATTTTACTGCTGGTGTTTTCCACCTATTGGGCGCTTTTGCCGTCAGGGGGCTGGGGTGATCTGGCCCAGGTGATACTGCCTGCATTCACATTGGCAGCAGGCTTTCTGGCATATATCGCCCGGCTGACCCGCAGTGGCATGCTGGATGAATTCTCCGCCGATTACGTACGTACCGCCCGGGCCAAAGGCCTGCCGCCGAACCGCGTGATCGTCCGGCATATTCTGCCCAACGCCAGCCTGCCGGTGCTTTCATTTTTAGGCCCTGCGGCGGCGGCATTATTGACGGGATCCTTTGTAGTGGAGAAGATTTTTGCCATTCCGGGCATGGGCGAAGATTTTGTCAACGCCTGCCTGGATAAGGATATTCCCCTGGTGCTGGGCATTGTGATGGTCTATACCGTGATGCTGGTGGGGTTTAATCTGCTGGTGGATATCGCTTATGCCTATGCGGATCCGCGGATATCATGAGGATGACTTCGGGCGATGCTCAACGTTAAGGAATCTGGTCTATGATTGTCGATTGCCACAGCCATATCTGGCAAAGTCCGGAGCAACTCGGGCCAGGTGCCCTGCCGGACCTGGCCCGACCCATGGTGTTTGGGCGGGAGCGCATCCGGTTGTTGCCCAAAGCGGACACGGCCAGTCATCATATTCAAAGCGAACCTGCCGGGCGCTGTTTCGTGCTGGGGTTTTGCAGCCGTTATCTGGGTGCCGATATTCCCAACAGCTTCATCGCGGATTACTGCGGCGAACACGCGGACCAGATGATCGGCTTTGCCGGGATAGACCCCACTGCGGATGATGCCTGCCAGCAAGTCCGGCAGATCACGACGGAAAGCAGCCTCAAGGGCATTACGCTGTGCCCCGCGGCGCAGGACTTTCATCCGTGTGATACGCGGGCCATGGAAGTGTATGAGGCGGCCGCGGAACTGAAGCTCCCGATTATTTTTGATCACGGGGTGTATTTATCGCCGCGCATCAAGCTGGATTATGGTCGCCCGATCCTCCTGGATGAGGTGGCCCGGAATTTTCCGAATTTGAAAATTCTCATCGCGGACCTGGGTTATCCATGGATTGATGAAACTTTTATTCTGCTGGCCAAACATCCCAATGTGTATGCCGACATCTCGGCACTGCTGCAGAAGCCATGGATTGCCTATGACTCCCTGGTACGTGCGTGCCAGCACCAGATTGACGAAAAGATATGCTTCGGCAGCGACTTTCCGTTTTCCGATGCGGCAACGGCCGTCAGCACTCTCTACAATCTAAACTTCCTGGCCAAAGGCACCAATTTACCGGTGATACCGCGGGAAATACTGGGGGCCATTGTGGAACGTGATGTCCCGGCAATTCTGGGGATTCATCTGCCCGCCACACGAGTCATTGCCGCCCCGCCCAAAAGCCGTTCGAACCATCGAACCCTGTAAATCATAAGGATGTACACATGCCAGAAAACGCCGCCAAAGTGATGGCCCTGATTTCCGTGCAGGGCCGGGACCAGAAGGGCGTGGTGGCCCGCTTCGCCACGTTTGTCGCCGAGCGCGGCATCAATATAGAAGACACCGAACAGCGTGTTCTTAGCGGCGTATTCGTGATGAATATGCTGGTGGATATCCGGGATATGACCGAATCGCTGGATCAGCTTATCACCGGCCTGCTGCACCTGGGCCGGGAACTTTCCATGGAGGTACGCGTTACACTTCAGCAACGTCGCCGGCTGCGGCGGGTGGCGGTGCTGGTAAGTAAAGAACCCCATTGCCTTCAGACGCTTCTGGCCCAGGCGGCCACACCGGATATTAACGGCAGCATCGTGGCCGTTCTGGCCAACCATCCGACGCTGGAACCACTGGCTAAAGCGGCGGGCATACCCTTTCACTGGAAGGCCAGCGGCTCAACCGTAGAGGCCAAGGCCCAGCATTGGACCTGGCTGGCGCAGACCCTGAAATCCCTGGAACCTGATCTTATTGTGCTGGCCCGGTACATGCAGATTCTGCCGACCGAAATTGTACAGGCATACCGCTGGAAAATTATCAATATCCATCCCTCACTGCTGCCGCATTTTCCAGGTGCCAATCCCTACCGGCAGGCGTTTGAAAGCGGCGTTCGCGTTACCGGATGCACGGCGCATTTTGTAACCGAAGAGCTGGATCAAGGCCCCATTATTCTGCAGGATGTATTTCACATTAACATCGGCCAGGACACCGCCGCTGAGGTTCGCACCCGTGGATTGGAACTGGAAGCCCAGACTCTGGCCAAGGCGGTAACATTTTTTCTCAATGAAGAACTGGTGGTGCTGGACGGCAAGGTGGTATTCAAACCCGGCATCAGCGCCCTGTTGCGGCCGGCGAGGCGGGAGTAGGGGCGCGGCTATGCCGCGAGACATTTTTGTTTTAACGCGAAGAAACGAAGGCACGAATGAGCAAACGGTTGGGGGAAGATTAGCAAGACTAACAATATCATCCAAGATTTTTTACGAGGAGTCAGGAGGAAGGAGACCGGAGACAGGGATTGACGCGGGCTGCGGCCCGCAGACGGGAGTTTTTTCACCACAGAGGCCACAGGGGTACGAGGGGGACTGATAGACGGAAGTCGGGGGACGGGAGTTTGACGATTCAACACGAAGGAGCGAAGGCACGAAGATAAGGCGATGGAGATTCACCGCTGAGGCGTCCCGATTACTAAATGTTATTAAAGGCAACCGGGATAAACTCCGGACGCAGAGAATGACTATAAAACGCCACAATAGCCGCGAGAACGCATTGCCGACAAGGCGAATGCACTTCCACTTTTGGGTTGTATATCCGCTGGCGGCTGCTGCACGTATTTACTTGTCAGGCGGAACGAGGCTTTGCGGCACAAGGCGGCGAAGCCGGTACTGGGGGTTCCGCTGGATGATAGTAGGAAAGGTATGGGGAGAGATAAACGCAGGAGACAGAATACAGGAGTCAGGAGGCGGGAGGCGGGAGCACGATTAAAAAACACGAAAAAGCGAAGACACGAAGACGACGACGGGGAAAATTGAACCACGAAGGACATCCCGATGACAGAATGTTATTAAAGGCAACCGGGATAAACTCCGGACACAATGGGCGGGCCTCACGCAGAGACATCCCGGTGGCCAAAGTGTTGTTCAATGATACCGGGATAAACTTCGGACGCTGAGGTACGCAGGTCGGTGGCAACGGTGAGGGGCAAGATGGCCAAGGTGTTTGGTGTTGGCCATCTTGGATAAGTTGAAAAATTGGCGGTTTTGTTGGGGTTTTGAGGTAAGGTGGCCAAGATGGCCAAGATGGCCAAACATTTTTAATTTTCCGGGTTAGAGGTCGGTTTTGTGCTGGTTGCAGGCGCAGCATGGGCATGGGTCGAATTCCTTATTTTGGTCTGGTGCATGACCGACGGCGATGCGGTTAGGCCAGAGCCAGGTGGTGGGCTGCGGGGAATCGATGTGGTGGGCGGCGAGGGGCTTGGGCGGGCCATCGACCATGTCGATCCATTGGGCGAGTTGGGCGTCGTTCATTTGTGGCGTCGTGGTGGCGACGGGGTCGTCGGTGAGGGCCGTGGGTTGCGG
>JAJZNX010000051.1 GCA_021852275.1 Planctomycetota bacterium
TCTGGTGGATGAGGCTCGGCCGGTGGAGCGATCGGGTGAGCGTCTCTGGTTTGTGGGACTCGATGAAATGTGGGTGGGTAAATCGAATCCGGAGCGGGCTTTTGCCCGCGTACCGCCGGGGGCGGCTTGCATCTGCCTGCAGCACAATCCGGATGGTTATCCAAGGCTTAAAAGTTACCCGTGGCAATGGATGCTCTGCGGACATTCCCACGGCGGACAGGTGGTGCTGCCCATCATCGGCCCGCTCTTTTTGCCGATGGAGAATCGGCAATGGATTCGCGGACTATTTTGTTTTCCGGCTGATGGGCCTGTTGAAAAACGCATGTTTGTGAACCGGGGCGTGGGCTATAGCACGCCGCTGCGTATGCTGGCTGCGCCGGAAATCGTGTTTTTCACGCTGCGCACAAGCCCTGGCGTCGCTGCGACTGTCCAGCCGTCGGCGGCGGGACTACAATGAGGATGTGTTGACTAAAACCAGAACAACCTGGCGGCAGGCCTTGGAACGCATTGAAGCCAGGGCCCAGCGCGTTGATGTTTCGGCCGCCTGGCCGGCTGCGAATATGGCCGATCTGAAACGTTGTGGCGCTTTGACCTGGGCTGTTCCCCGTGCGTTCGGTGGTACCGGGATGAATGCAGTGCTGTTGCACCGGCGGTATGAAGAACTGGCCCGGCGATGTCTGACCACCGCCTTAATTCTTACTCAGCGTGACTCGGCTGTGGGCTTTTTAGTGTCCGCCGCCCATGCGCCGATTTCGGCGCAACTGCTAAGGTCCATGGCCCGGGGAACAGTTTTCGCTACCATCGGCATTGCCCAGTTGACCACCTCCGGCCGGCATTTGCCGCCAGCGGTGGTGGCCCGCCGAACTTCCGGAGGCTTTGTTGTTTTCGGTCGCATACCATGGGTAACCGGTGCCGAGACGGCTCATCGCATCATCGTGGGTGCAACGACGGAAGATGGTCGTCAGATACTTATTGCCTTGCGCAGCCGCCAGCCCCGCGTGGTGGTGGAGGCCCGCAAGGATATGGTGGCTCTTAACGCATCCTGCACCGGGGCGGTGCAACTTCAGTACGTATTAGTGCCGGATGCCGATGTACTGGTGCCACCATGCCGCAACGCCCTGGCGCTCCGCAGCGGACACAGGTCGTTTGGTTTAAGTACGTGCGTGTTGCCCCTGGGGGTGGCCGGCGGAGCGCTGGCCATGGCCGACGAACTGGCAAGTGTCAGGTTTCAGACCTGTGGCGACGCTGTTACCACATTACGCCGGGAATATACCCATTTGGCCGCACGGGTGTACCGCGTGGGGGCTAATTCGCGGCTTTTGCAAAAGCCGGGGATCGGTGCACAATTAAGGGCGCAGAGCAATCATCTTGCAGCGCGCAGCACGCTGGCAGCGCTGGAATTGGCCAAGGGGCATGGATTTATGTGTGAAAGCCCGGCCCAGCGGCGGGCCAGAGAAGCGTTGTTTTTCTTCGTGTGGTCCAGTCCGATGGCCGTGATTGAGCAGACGTTGGCCTTACTGGCCGAACGTGATTTTTGACGGCGGATGATAAGACGGGTTTGCACCCGTCCATGAAAAAGGCGGGGGTACGGCCCAAACTGACGGCCATCGTAGCCGGTGATGTCCTCATCGCCGCGGCCCGGAATGGCCAACGCCGCGGTTGGAGGGACCCAACCGGCTACGGTGTGTGCGTGGCGGTACGTATGGTTGTAGCCGGCGATGTCCTCATCGCCGCGGCCCGGAATGGCCAACGCCGCGGTTGGAGGGACCCAACCGGCTACGGTGTGTGCATGGCGGTACGTATGGTTGTAGCCGGCGATGTCCTCATCGCCGCGGCCCGGATTGGCCAACGCCGCGGTTGGAGGGACCCAACCGGCTACGGTGTGTGCGTGGCGGTACGTATGGTTGTAGCCGGCGATGTTCTTATCGCCGCGGCCCGGCATATGGCAGGCCGGCGCTGTTCCTACGCCGACGTTGGATCAACCCGCCGCCACGTGAGCAAGTCCAGACGGAATCCATAGGCATTCCCGCTTAGCGCACGGCAACGGCGGGCGGGAGGACGGAGGGATGAGTAGACATGGCGGAGGGAGCGGGGAGGCATTTGCCAGTGCGCAAAAACTCCGCAAATTCTGCCGCCGGTAAAGGCTTGCTGAAAAAATATCCCTGCATCGACTGGCAACCCAGTAATCTCAACAGCGTTAACTGTTCCTCTTTTTCCACACCTTCGGCCACGGTGCGCAATTGCAAATTGTCGGCCAGGTCAATAATAGTATCCACCACTGCCAGATCTTTAGGATCATCCATCATGCCGCGTACAAACGAGATGTCGATTTTCAGCGTGTCAATGGGGAATCGTGTCAGGTAGCTTAAGCTGGAATAACCAATGCCGAAATCATCGAGCGAAAACCGAATGCCGGTTTTTTTGATTTCCACCATCCGATTGCACAGTACATCGGTTTGGGCCATCAGGGTGCCTTCAGTAATTTCCAGTTCCAGCAATGTCGGATCGATGCCGGAATCCTTAAGAACACGACGTACCGTGTCCGGCAGGCCAGGCTCGCGGCATTGCAGTGCGGAGAGGTTCACGGCCACCGGCACGACGGGCAACCCGGCATCTTGCCAGAGCCGAATCTGATTGCATGCGGTTTTAAGAATCCATTCACCCAGTACGGGCATCAGGCCTTTGTCTTCCGCCAGCGGAATAAACTTAACGGGGGAAATCAAGCCGCGTGTGGGATGCTGCCATCGCAGCAGGGCCTCCGCACCGATAATTCGCCCGGAATTGAGATCCACCTGCGGCTGATAGTGCATGGACAGTTCGTTGCGGGCTAGGGCCAGCCGCAGATCATTTTCCATCCAGAGATTTTCCACCGTGGCGGCGTGCAGTTCGGGGGAATGAATGGCCAGGCAGTTCCGCCCGTCCTTTTTGGCCCGGTAGAGAGCTTCATCCGCGTTGCGCAGTAGGTCGCTGCAATCCGTGCCATCGCGGGGAAACAGACTCAGGCCCATGCTGCAGGTAACATGGAACGTGTGGCCGGAAATGACAAACGGTACATTCATGGCCTCCAGAATTTTTTCCGCCACGCGGTTAACTTCCGCCTCGGATGGCACCGCGGGCAACAGCACCACAAATTCATCACCGCCGAGCCGGGCTACCGTGTCGGCTTCGCGCAAACTGGATTTGATGCGCTGCGCCGCCATCTTCAGCAAATCGTCGCCGCTGTCATGGCCAAGTGTATCATTGACATTTTTGAAGTTATCCAAATCCAGAAAAATCACCCCCACGATCTGGTCATGCCGACGGGCATGGCGAATGGTTTGCCCAAGCCGGTCGTTAAGCAACATCCGATTGGGCAGATCGGTCAGGGCATCATGATAGGCCAGGTAACGGATGCGGTCTTCCGCGAGTTTGCGTTCGCTGATGTCGCGGAAAATACCCAGAAGGAGGGGGTTCCCCTGAAAAACCACGCGAGATTCCGCCAGTTCCACCGGAAATGTGGTGTTATCCTTTCGCATCGCCGTGACGGTGGTATTAATACTCTGGCCGCTTTCCAGCACGCCCTTTTGCCGCAGCATGCATTCCTGCCGGATATCCTGGGGAAACAATATATCGCCGCAAGACTCCAGCATTTCCGATCGCGTATAGCCGAATTGTTCGGCAGCACGTCGGTTCAAATCTATAATATGGCCGGTGTCATCCATTAAAATAATGGCATCTCCGGCACTTTCCATAATCAGGTGATACCGCAATTCCGAATCGCGCAGGGCCTGTTCGGTACTGCGGCGATGCTTTTCGCGATCCATATCGTCGAGCGCAAAAGAAATCGCGTGCGACATTTCAATGAGCAGTCCGCTGACTTGTGAATCAAAAAAGTTCTCGGCCAGTGCATACACCGCCAATACTGCGGCGATTTTTCCGTTTCGCCTCAATGGAAAGATTCCGGCCGAATTCAGGCCCATGGTTCCAAAGGTGGCCGCCAGATCCACGTCAGAAAGGACCTTGAGGTGATTGTTTACCACTGGTTCTTCCATGGTAAAAGCCCGGATGATGGGATTGGACGGGGAAATTAGCTCCGGATGCGAAGTATCCAGAAAATCACGCAGTTGCTGGCGGAATTCGCCGTGGGCGGCGCTGATGGTAATGTCGCCGTCGGCTGTGTCTTTTTCGGCAATCAAGGCCAGTGCGAATCCACCATACTTCACGGCAATTTCACAAATTTGGGTGAAAAGCTTGTCCGGTTCGCAATGGCGGGCGATAAGTTCATTGGTCTGGCTAAGGGTGGCATAGAGATTGTTGGCCCGGCGCAGGTTGCGTTCCGCGCCAAGCTGATTGGCCATTGCTGTTTTCATGGAGCGATAAAGGGCAAGAAATAAAAGCAGGACACTCACCGCCAGAATTACCGTGATGACCAGCGAAACCACAAAACGCCACCACAAATGGGTCACGCGGTCCGCTGCGCTCCGGGTCAGATTCCGGGCGCAGGCCCCGTACACACGACGCGCATGCAGGGCGGCAAGCCCCAATTGTCGCAGCACCGCTTCCCGTTGGTAACCGGGGGCAACCTGGTAGCCTGTATCCCGCAACCGCTTACGTATTGCCCGAATGTTGACCACCAATTCGTCCAGGCTTTTGGTGAAATTATGCAGGGGGGTGCTCTGAAGGGACAGAGCATGTACCAGATCGCTGCGCGTGGTGAATACCGCCGCATCCAGCCGATCCATCAATTCGCGCAGTTGGTGCTTGAGCGCCGGTGCGGCGTCCTGCCCCGGCGACCGACCAAGAATCAAATCCTGCATGGCCGTCAGCCGCACCAGAATTGCGGGAATTTGCATACGCAGGACATCAATTTGATACAAAGCGGCGGGGCTGCCCTGGGTTATCACCTGGGCGCTGTCGGCACTGTGCACAATGGTGGTCCACAAGTTGGTTCGCAGTGCCGCGTAGCGCGCACGCATGGTCGACCTCGGCAGCCGAGTTTGATTGGCGGTGATATTCTTCCAATCATGCGTGAAGATATTCCAACGGGCCTGCACGTGCAGTGGAGCCGACAGCTTTTGATTGATGGGATTGAAATGTTGGATTCTACGGTTGATCCGCCCGGCAATCCGGCCCAGGCGAAGTGCAGCGGCCTTATCACCGCCGCGGGCCTGCAACAGGTTGCACTCGTGGAGTTGCAGCAACTGCATCAAGGGGATTAAGGGTCGCACGTAACGATCCCAACTTAATTCGCGTTTGGCAAGTCTTATTTCGCCAGCTTGCGTAAAGTAGTATTGGGTGGCCGGTACTGCAATGGCCAGAGCAATAGCGCACCCGACCAGAAGAACAGCGCGGGATTGAATCAGGCGGTGTTGGAGACCTCTAAGCCATTTTTGCATGTATTCCCAAACCTCACCTGATTTATCGGCACATAGGTAAATAAAACTGAACCTGGAGGAATGGATACCATGGGACTGGCCGGGGAATAGGCATCAAATCAGTGCGGCTGCGGTACCGCCAGTATTATCGGGCGAAAAATGATGTCCGTCGGCAAAATGCCATACGGTTCTGGAGGCTATCGGCCATTTATCTGCTTACGAACTGGTGGTGCAAACTTGAGTCAATATGCGGGCGAGAGGAGTCGAACCTCCACATCTTGCGATACCAGAACCTGAATCTGGCGCGTCTGCCAATTCCGCCACGCCCGCGCGGCTGCAAGTCGGCATATTAGTCGCAATCCACCTGAAAATCCACCAGCCACGGTGGTCTCAACTCGCCCGTGTCATCGGATCGAAAAAGGCGCCGTCCGAATCATCCGGATCAATGGATGCGGTTTTTATACCGGCGTTCCTTTGGAGAATGGCATACAGCGCCGGCAGGATGAACAGTGTCGTGGCCGTGGCGAAGACCAAACCCCCAATCACCGCTCGTCCGATCGGCGCGGATTGCGGGCCGCTTTCGCCCAGACCCAGGGCCATCGGCATCAGCCCGCAGGCAAGGTATTTTGTGCCAGGTGTTCAACATGCAAAGTTCTGCTCTTCAAGTGTCGCAGGGCCGCGCAATCCTTCGGAAAGTCCGGAAAGACGCGCTTAAAGTGCGCAATCATAGCCAAAATATCGCGGCAAGTCTGAATCATATTTTGCAATTCATTAACCTGTGGTTGCGTAACCCCGCGCGGTGCGGTCCGTCGCCGGAAAAAAATCAGCGTATTCGAGGATGTTACAATCGCTTTAATTCGTCCTTCCATCCGCTGAAGTCCCCTGGTGGTCAATACCACGATCCGATCTGTACTGCTGTCCACCGCCGCCTCCGCCGGGTCAGACACCTGGAGAGAATCATCCGTCGCATGTGTCGCCTTTGGATTGGCTGCGGTTTCCGCATCCACCGCCCGGCGCAGCGGCACAAAAAGCCGCAGCAGCGGCCCTAACTCTGAACGTTGCAACGCGGCGGTGATCCGCGGTTTAAGGCGGATCCATTGGTCATGGTAAAAGGCCCGCATCGCTTCCTGCCGCGAAGACCTGGGCACAATATCCATACGCACCGGCCCTAATCCATTCTCAGTGCGATGTTGCGGCGCATAAAATCCCGCCACGCTTCTGGATATCAAATCCGCCGTCGCCCTGGCTATCCGCGCCTCGCGAATTGTCGGTGCAAGCGTCGCCATCGACCGGTACGTATCGGCGGCCGAGTCAAAAATTTTCAGCCCCAACAGCGCTTCGCCCTTCACCTCCAGCAACTCATACCGGCTCACCCCTTTACGTACACGTCCCCTATGGCTCAAATTCAGCAACGCCGTGGCTTGGCTAAGCGCCTGATGATAATGGTGCTCACCCAGCAGATCGGTCAAACGGTTCCATGTCGGCGAAGCCTCCACCACCCCGGTGGCCCAGGAAGTGCCAATAGCCAACCATCCGGCCAAAATCAGCATCAGCACGTAACGGCTCCGTCCCGCAACTGTGTTTTCAGGCATACCATAATCTCCACATGGAAGGTGTTTACCCATCTCACCTCTTATCAGCATAAACGCTTAACTCCCATCGGGGTTGCAGGAATAAAAGGTTCGGGCAAGAGGCAAGCGTCCCAATCAAGCGTGGTGGCCTGGGCTTTTTGATCGGCCGCTCCTATGAGGCCTCCAGCCATACCTTGCCCATCGCCCGTTTGGCCAGGCGCCATATCTCCGCCGAGCCATGGTACGAAATCCGCCAATAGATGCGGCGCAGGTCGGTTACAGATATTGCCTGGCTGTTGCCCAGCCAGGAATTGGCGGCGGCAAAGGCCGGGTATTCCACCTTGTACCGGGTGTACAATGTACCCCAGCGCTGCCTGAATTCCGTCTCACTGATCTCATCGGTCGCGCGTTGGCCCAGCACATCGTACACATCCAGTGTCAGGGGCAAGTCTTTGGCCAGACGCATCAGATCGTCTCGTGAACATTCCACATGCCGCAACGACGCATCAATGAATTGCCCTTCGTAATAAGCCATCTCCTCCTCCACCAGCCGCTCCTCCATACCCAGTTCCTGCGCTACCCGAAGTATTTCCCGATGGGTGTCCGCCAACAACCGCTCGTACGCCACCACCACCAATGACTTGCCCAGCGTGTTCTGCACCGCCTGCACCGTACACTCCAGCCATAAAGCCAGGCCGGTTAAGGGTTTAAGCCCTGACGATGCCAGAAGTGACTGGGCCACACTGGCAGGATTACGCAAGGCAAGCAAATATCGATCTTGATAATTCAAATCCGCAAATACCCGCTGCCAGAAAAAAAGTAGCCGGTTGATCCGTGGGTCCTTGAAGGCCCATATGTTTTTATCTGCGAATTTCTCCCTTAGTAAATTTCGGGCTTCTTGCAGCAGGCCCGCGTACGGTTCGGCGGATTCCACGGCCTCCCGCGGGCATACCGGCCAGCCCAAATGGCGGCCCGCCAGTTCCAATAACCGGGTATTGATGCGCTGGGTGGGTACATCTTCCCAAAATCCGGATGGATTATTCAAATTGGGCCTGACCAGTTCGTCGCCGAGGTTAATGCCAAACACGGGCAACATTCGGGTTAATGCACTGGTGCCGCTGCGCGGCGTACCTAAAACCACTACCACCGTCTGTTTTTCCCACGTCATACCAGCCTTCCTTCCTTGCACTACGCGTGCAAATCCCCGGGCCATTCCAGGGCCTGCAAGGCCCCCACATAACTACACGATTGCATTGACGTTTGGTTGCAATTGCCGCGTTTTGTCCTGTTTGCGGGGCTTGGCACCAGTGCAAAAAAAGAAAGGGGCGAGCCAGAAAGGCCCGCCCCAGCGTTCAAAACCCATAGCCTTTTCGCGGTTGTTAAAATTTGAACTGGAACTGCACTTGTCCGATCCAGTCGTTAGTGCCTGCCGTTGTGCCCAAGTTGGCATTGGTATAAGCGGCATTGTTGACGTAGGTAACCGCGGTCTGAATCTTGGCGTTTTCACCGAAGATGTAATAATTCAGCCCCAGCGTTCCTTCATACATGTGCTGACCGGTGTGGCTGAAGAGCAACTCACCGGCTCGACCAGCAATTTCCCACTTATGCGGCACCAGGAAATAGCCTACTTCACCGTAATAACCCAGTTCTCCCACCGAACTGTAGCCGAAGGTGCTTACCGGCGTATTGTCGTAGTGCTGGTAATACACTGCACTGTTGAACGAGAAGCCGCGATACTTGGCGTGAGCGTCAACAGTGGCTCTTACCAGGCCGCCGTTTAGCGTGTAAGAAGCGAAATTGCCGGCGGTCGTGGGCAGGCCGGGATTAGAGGTGGTGGCTTGCAAAGCTGAATTCTGCGATTCATAACCCGCAGCGGCACCAATCAACCACACAAAGTGCTGGTTATCCTCGACATCGGGGGAGTCGTTGAAATCCGAGATCTTTCCGGCACCGGCGAAATTGACACGGCCATAAACGCCCATTCGATTCCCAAAGTGGCCACCCGGTCCCACCGCACCATTATCATTGGATGTGGAGCCGTTGTTCACCTGGACCTCGTAATTGAGCTTATGGATAATAAGAGTGCCATCCAGGTCCACGGCATCCGATCTCACTGGATCGAACGGGGCTTCCACCACTGCAAAATCGGGAAATTCCGTTCCGGATGAGAAGTATTCTACATGGGTGAACGGCACCAACATGGAACCGGCCCGCACCACAAACATGGGGCTGAATTTATAGCCAGCCCATGTATCCAGAATGGCAAAGGCGTTGTTGTTGCCAGCCGATGCCCCGCTGATGCCGGTTTGAAAGTCGCCGGAAATACAGTAGATGAAATTCTGGAACGCATTGCCGGATAGAATCAGCCGGGCCCGGCGAAAGTTAAATCCGCTGTAGTTCTTATGAGCGCTGCTGGCTCCGGCGGGCGTGCTGGCGGTGCCGGCGGCGGCATAGCTATATCGGAACTGCAGGTAGCCGTTGATGTTCAGTTGAAAATCTTTATCGGCACTGCGGATGAAAAAGCCGTTGTCGTAACCCGCCTGAATCGGATTATCCAGATACTGAGATTCCTTTTTCGACTGTTTCAGCGTGCTTTCCACTATGGCCCGCACTTCAGCCGCCCGCTGTTTGGCCATCCACACGGAATCCTGATGAGCCTTGAGCGTATTAACCGCGGACTTGAGCGACTCAATTTCCTTCTGCAACTGGGCCACGGTGTCGCTTTGGGTGGTGGTTGCGCCGGCTGCGGCCGGCGTTAATGGTTTTGCCGGCGTTCCAGCCCACGCTACCGTGGCCAACGCCAATTGAGCTACCAAAGACGCCAACATCAGGCGTCCCCTGGCTCTGCCGATGGATGTTTGGTCTGCCATGTTTTGTCTCCTTATTACAGCAGCCTTCCCTTGTCCTGAAATCCACGCGACCCTACACCGGGCCGGTGAATACAGAAGGCATTATGGCCATCAGCGCTAGGAATCCATGAAGGTCGTATCATGAATCCGATAATTGTGCGCGGGTAAAGCCGCACCGGTTTTACGTTAAAACAGTGTATATCTGGATAACTACATGATACGTGTATGGATGGTTCTGCAACACAGGCCATTCATGCCCCGCTGCATCCGCGATGGTGCTGAAAAATAGATTCTTTATCGCCAGAGAATCGCGGCAATCGATAAAACGCCAAACACCACTCCCACCAGGCCGTTGATGGTCATAAAGGCGAGGTTAATTCTGGAGATATCATCGGCCTTTACCAGGGACTGCTCGAGGGTTAACAGCGCTGCGACTGCGGCCAGACCGATCCAATACGTATTGCCCAGCCGCATACCCCCGCCGATACCTGCTCCAAAAGCCGCCAGAGCCAGAACCGTCAGCAGATGACACAGGCGGGATATCCATAACGCCGTGGCTGCACCGGCCCGGGCTGGAATCGAAAAGAGCCGCTCGCGCCGGTCCACCGTCTGATCCTGCAAGGCATAGAGAATATCAAAACCCGCCGTCCAGAAGAGTACACCCACGCCCAGAAATATCACTTGCCAGTCCAGGATTGGCCCGTGCGGCGGCACAATAGCCACCCAGGCGCTCAGCGGAGCGAGCATGAGTGAGGCTCCGATAAAAAAATGGCAAAGCCACGTAAAACGCTTGGTGAAGCTGTAAAACGCGATAAATGCCAGCACCGGCAGGGCCAAAATCACCGGATACACATTGCCCAGCAGTTCGTAAAAAAGACCCGTGGCCAGCACAAACAGTGCTCCGCACAGCGCCAGCACCATAACCATAAAAGCGGGCGATATCTCGCCGCGGACGCTGGGCCGGTTTTCTGTGCGCGGGTTACGCGCGTCAATATGCCGATCCACCAACCGATTGAATGTCATCGCAAAGGTCCGGGCCAGGACCATGCACGCGATAATCAGACCCAGGCGCAGCCAGCCTGGCCATATCAGCCCGATGGCCCGGGAGGCCAGAAACGTGGCGATCAGGGCAAAAGGTAACGCGAAAATGGAGTGCGAAAATTTTATCAGGTCCAAAAATACTACCACCCGTTCCCACCATCCGGTTGGCTTGTCAGCCCGACCTGTTCCAGACGCCGATGGTAAATCTGCAGGGTTCTTTTGCCCGGTGCCTGTGGTGCTCATCAAAGCCGAATCCAACAAACCTGTGAAAAAAAACAATCCATCGTCGCTCGGGCTGTCGTGTTGTATTTCGATCCACTGTACAGAACCGGCACCGTAGCCATTCAGGCCGGCTTGTTTGCGTCTGCCAAACCGCTGCTGCCGTGCGAGTCCCTGCCGGCATCTGCAGGCTGTGGCGTCGCGGTGCCGGGCTTTCGCGCTCCCGCCCCCAGCCAGCGCGTATGCCACGTATGCTCAATACCAAAAAAGTCCAGCACACGCCCTGCCACCGTGTCCACCAGGTCATCGATCGACTGTGGATTTAAATAAAACCCCGGACTGGCCGGACATACCACCGCACCCGCCTCCGTGGCCAAAATCATGTTGCGCAATTCCACCAGCCCCAGCGGCATCTCGCGGTGCACCAACACCAGCCGGCGGCGTTCCTTGAGTGTTACCTGGGCCGCCCGGCTGATAAGATTTTCCGACAGGCCATGCGCGATTTGGGCCAGTTTATTGCTGGAGCACGGCACCACCACCATGCCATGGTGGACAAATGACCCGGATGCAATACATGCTCCAATATCCTGGTAGGCCAACGGTATGATTTGACCTTCCGCAGGTACCACGTCCGGCCCCAAAATGGCCCCTGGGGTGGGCTGTTCCAGGCCCAGTTCATCATGCAAAAGCCGCCGACCCGCCGGTGAAATTACCACGTAGCTGCGCACGCCGCCGGCAGTGAGGCCCTGGAGTATTCTCCGCGCATAAACGGCCCCGGATGCCCCGGATATGGCCACAACCACGGTCTTTTCAAAGTGCATCATCACCTCACACACCGGCAGCTATTCCACCGACTCTTCCGCCAGCAGCCGCGATTCCCGGCGGGCATGTTCACCAAACCATTCCCAAATCCGCGGATGATTCAAAAAATCGGTCCCCAACTTGGCTCGCAGCTCCGGTCCAAAATCATGCCCCTGGCAATCCCGCAGGTGATCCAGCAGGGCCATGCCTGCGAAAAAACCTGACCCTTTCACCACATCCGGCAGTTTATGGCAGTACAGGGCTACATTCTCCGAGCCGATGTTTTGGCCGCAGCGCCGACACCACCAGGAACAGCACACAATACGCCGCATGAATTTCGACTCTTCGTTCATTACTTCCACGCGGGACAACCGGCCTCTACGTCGTCCCGGTCGCTGCGCTGACAGAATTTTAGTCACCCCGCACCCCACGGTAACAAACGCTGATTCCAAAAGTGAGTGCGCGGGCCGCCACCTGCGAAAACCCCGCCTGCTGCATGCCCCCGGTCATCTGCTGGGGGGTTATAAATGTGTTCACACTGCGCGGCAGATAACGGTAGGCCCCGGTGCGATCGCGACTGATGAGCGTGGCGGTGCACGGAATAACCCGGCGAAAATAAAAATTATACAAAGCTCGCAGAATTGCGTGGCGCGGCAAGGAAAATTCCAGGATAATCAACCGCCCACCTGGCCGCAAAATGCGGTGAAATTCCTTCAGGCAGCCCTGCCAATCGGCCACATTGCGAATACCAAACGCAATTGCAGCGATATCCACACTTTGGTTGGCCAATGGCAACCGCAAGGCATCCCCTTCCTGAAACGAGAGTCGCGCAGCGGCTTCGCCCGCCGGCATCTTCCGGCAGGCACCTTGCAGCATCGCATGACAAAAGTCGATCCCAATCACCTGTTTCGGACCGGCTTTCAAAAACGCCAAAGACAGGTCTCCGGTGCCGCAGGCGATATCCGCCACCACATCCGTGGGCTTCACCCCGGCCATGCGCACCGCCGCGCGACGCCAATAATGGTCAATCCATAACGAATGTAAATGGTTGTTCAAATCATAGGAGCCGGCAATGGCCGAAAACATGGTGCACACCCGGCCCGCCTTATCCGCCACGGTATGCGGATTGTTCAGGCTGGATGGATCCCACGATGCCGGCGGGACCGGTGAAGATGCAGGGGGTGTGTTCATGTGGCTCCAAACCATTCAACCAATGTCATTATAACCGCCGGGGCTGGCGGCGGCACGCTGGGTGGATGAGGCCCTGTCAATCCGGGGCAGCCGCAGGCCATTGAATTGTGGTCAGCGATGGTGAAAGGCGGCTTGCTGCGGCGGCAGGCCGTCGTTATAGTATTGACGGCAATCAATATAGGAGGCTGCCATGCAATACCGTATTTTAGGCCGAACCGGGGTCAAAGTAACGCCGTTGTGTCTGGGCACCATGAACTTCGGCGGACGCAGCGACGAGGCCGAATCACGGCGAATTCTCGATGGTTACGTTGCCGCGGGCGGCAATTTCATTGACACCGCTAACGTCTATAACGATGGGCGATCCGAGGAAATCATCGGACGATGGATGGCGGACACCCATAAACGCGATCAAATCGTGCTTTCCACCAAAGTGCATGGCCGGCGATCCTCGCATGTCAATGACGCGGGCAATCATCGTTGGCACATTGTGCGCGAAGTGGAAAATTCACTCCGGCGGCTGCGCACCGAACGCATTGATGTGTATCACATCCACCGTCCTGATCCGGACACTCCCATCGACCAAACCCTGCGGGCCTTGGATGACCTGGTGCGGCAGGGCAAAATTCTCTACCTGGCCAGCAGCGTCTTTGCCGCCTGGCAGTTGGCCGAGGCGCACTTCATCGCCCGGCAATTGGGCACCGCCCGGTTTGATGTGGAGCAGCCGCAATTTAACATGATTGACCGACGGATTGAAGCCGAGGTTCTCCCGTTCTGCCGCAAATATGAAATCGCCACCATTACCTGGGCACCGCTGGCCCGTGGCCGGCTGGCGGGTACGTATACCCGCGGCGGCCGCAAAATTCCCCAGGGCACCTGGTACCACGCCCAAAATAAAACTGATTTTCCCGCCAGCCAATGGCCACTGATGGAAGCGGTAGACAAACTTGCCGATACCAGGGGTGTTTCCAGCAGTCAATTCGCCATCGCCTGGTGCCTGCATGTGCCCGGAGTAACCTGTCCCATCATTGGTCCGCGCACGCTGGCCCAGTTGCAGGACAATATGGCGGCGCTGGCAGTAGAGCTGACTGCGGAAGAACTTAAGAGTGTGGACGTTTTGAACCCACCGGGCAATTTATGCCGCGATCCTCACGCCGGTCCAGTGCCGCGATGATATCCAGCTTGATCCCGGCCTGGGTGCGATTTTTCCGGCAGGCCACGTTATAACGCCGCTACCTCACGAGCGTTTTCGTTTTTCCGTAGCCGGCTGGACCCCTTCAGCCGCGGCGAACACCAACGGTACAACCGCTTGCGATGTGTCCATACCCACCTATGCGGAGGGCCGTCTGCCTGCACAAAATTGATGTCATTGGAGGAACGAACACAGGGCCTGACTGACGGCCATGCTGAGTGGGGCGGCTGGCTCGAGGCGCACAGATCACTTGATTGCCGGGACTGGCCGCCACTATGATGGTTTAATGTTCGGCGGTTGATACAGAAAGTGCAGTGTTGCAATATGACGCCATCTTCCGTCAGCCACAGCCGGTTTGATGCTATCCTGCCTTTGAAAATTGACGGCGTGGATGCGCTGGCCACGCTGGCATTGGATCTGCGTTCCAGTTGGAACCGTGCCGCCGACGGCCTCTGGCGGCAACTGGATGCGGCTTTGTGGGAAGAGACGCGCAACCCATGGGTGGTACTGCAAACGGTATCACCCGAAAAGCTGCGGAACCTGCTGGCGGATCCGGAATTTCGCAGCCAGGTGGAGGCACAGGTGCAGGAGCGGCAGCGTTGTTTGAACGCTCCAAGCTGGTTTGACCGGCATTATTCCCAATCGCCATTGACGTGCGTGGCCTATTTCAGCATGGAATACATGCTAAGCGAAGCTCTGCCGATTTATTCTGGCGGGCTGGGGAACGTGGCCGGTGACCAACTCAAGTCCGCCAGCGATCTGGATGTGCCCGTCGTGGCGGTTGGTTTGCTTTATCAGCAAGGTTATTTCCGGCAGTCTATCGATCATGATGGGAATCAGGAGGCCCTGTTTCCATACAATGACCCCGGCCAATTGCCTATCACGCCGTTGCGTCAGGCCAATGGTGAATGGCTGCGGCTGGAAATAGCGTTGCCGGGTTATTCGGTCTGGCTGCGGGCGTGGCATGTGGTGGTGGGCAGACGAAAACTCTACCTGCTCGACAGCAATGACGTTGCGAATTATCCCATTCATCGCGGTATTACCAGCGAACTCTACGGTGGCGGGCCGGAACTCAGGTTGAAGCAGGAGATATTGCTGGGTATCGGCGGGTGGCGGCTGCTGGAAGCCTTGGGTCTGCATCCGGAAGTGTGTCATCTGAATGAAGGTCACGCCGCCTTTGCCGTTTTGGAGCGGGCCCGCAGCTTTAAGGATAAGACCGGTCAGAGCTTTCATGCGGCGCTGGCGGCCACGCGGGCCGGCAATTTGTTTACCACCCACACGGCGGTGGCGGCGGGTTTTGACCGCTTTGCCCCGGCCCTGATCGCCCAGTATCTGGGCCGTTATGCCCAGGAAAAACTGGGTATTTCGTACCGGGATTTGTTCGCCCTGGGCCGGCAGAACCCCGCAGATGATCAGGAGCCTTTCAATATGGCGTACCTGGCCCTGCGTGGCAGCGGGGCCGTCAATGCAGTCAGCCGTCTGCATGGGCAGGTGAGCCGCGAATTGTTTGCACCGCTGTTTCCGCGCTGGCCTCGCGATGAAGTGCCGGTTTCCCATATTACCAATGGCATTCATGTGCCAAGTTGGGAATCGGCGGCGGCGGATGCGTTCTGGTCCGATGCCTGCGGGGCGGACCGCTGGCTGGGGACTACTGAATCGTTGGCGGAAAAAATTCGGTCCGTGTCTGATGCGCAGCTTTGGCAATTGCGCACCACCGGCCGGCAGTTGCTGGTGGAAGAGGCCCGAACCCGCCTGGCCCGCCAATTGGCGGCCTCCGGTCGTCCCGAAGAACTGGTCGCCGCCGCCCGTCACGTACTGGATCCCAACGTGCTCACACTGGGTTTCGCCCGGCGCTTCGCCACCTACAAACGGCCCAACCTGCTGCTGTATGACCAGGCTCGATTGCTGCGACTTTTGACCAACCCGCACCGGCCGGTGCAACTTATCATTGCTGGCAAGGCCCATCCGGCGGATGTGGCCGGCCAAAATCTGATCCGGGACTGGATCCAGTTTATTCGGCAGGCCGATGCCCGTCCACACATTGTGTTTCTGCGGGATTATGATATGCGTCTGGCCCAGCGGCTGGTGCGCGGTGTGGATGTCTGGATCAACACCCCGCGCCGCCCCTGGGAAGCATCCGGAACCAGCGGCATGAAGGTGTTGGTGAACGGCGGCCTGAACCTGTCGGAACTGGATGGCTGGTGGGCTGAAGCTTATGCGCCGGAGCTTGGCTGGGCGTTGGGCGATGGCCGCCAGCGCGGCGACGATCCTGCTTGGGATTGCCAGGAATCGCAGCAGTTGTACGACCTGCTGGAAAACCAGGTGATACCGCAATTTTACGCCCGCGATGCCAATGGCATTCCCACCGGCTGGGTAGCCAAGATGCGCGAAAGCATGGCCCGTCTTACTCCGCAGTTCTGCACCAATCGCACGGTACGTCAATACACCGAACAACATTACGTGCCGGCAGCAGCCCGATATCTGGCTCGCGCCGCCAATCAGGGGGCCGGTGGTAAGAAAATACTGGATTGGCAACGTAAATTGGGAGAAAAATGGGCCGCAGTGCGGTTTGGTGAAATGCGTGTTACCACCGACGCTGATAAGCACACGTTTGACGTGCAGGTGTATATTAATGATTTTGATCCGGCCTGGGTACGGGTTGAACTTTTCGCCGATTCTGTCGATGGTTCCGGGTTCGAGCGGCATCCCATGCAATGTGTGCGGTGCCTCATCGGTGCAACGGGCGGGTATGCCTACACCGCCGAGGTACCAGCTAAACGCCCGGCAGCGGACTATACCGCCCGCATCATAGCCCATGACGACGGCGTATCCGTTCCTCTGGAAGTAGAGCATATTGTTTGGCAGCACTGACCTGCTGTTCAGTGTGCGGGTGCGTCGGCTGGAGATGACCGATGGGCGGGCGGTATGCGCCCGGATTGTTATCGGTTACATTATTCCGGGACGGATTTTCACCGCGGTATGGACGCCTGCGGCATGGTCCATCGGGTTTATCACCAGGATCAAGGAGGATTATTTTATGGATTCACTGATTATTGAAGGCGGAACGCGTCTCAAAGGCTCTATACGTATTAATGGTTCCAAAAACGCGGCTTTGCCCATTATGGCCGGGGCACTTCTGGCCAACGGCCCGTCAGTCATCTACGATGTTCCGGATCTTTCCGACATTACCCATCAGAACGGCCTGCTCGTGGAACTCGGGGCGCAGGTGCAGCGGCAAAAGGACGGCGGCTTGCGCATTGAGGTTGTGAACGAATCCAACAGCCTCGCCCGCTACGATCTGGTCCGAAAAATGCGGGCCAGCATCTGCGTGCTGGGGCCGCTGCTGGCCAAGCGCAAACACGCCCGGGTTTCAATGCCCGGCGGCTGCGCCATCGGCGATCGACCGGTGGATATTCACCTGCGGGGCCTCAAGGCTCTGGGGGCCACGGTGGAACTGGATGGGGGCGATATTGTCATCGACGCACCGCGCCTGCGCGGAGCGGAGATTTTTCTGGGCGGTAATTTCGGGTCCACCGTACTGGGCACCGACAATGTGATGTGTGCCGCCGCACTGGCCGAGGGAACCACCGTCATTGAATCCGCGGCCTGTGAGCCGGAAGTGGTGGACCTGGCCGATTATCTCAACACCATGGGTGCGAAAATTACCGGCCAGGGTACCCCTCGGATAGTGATTGAGGGGGTCAAGGAACTGCGCTGGG
>JAJZNX010000049.1 GCA_021852275.1 Planctomycetota bacterium
GCATTAGCCCGAATGTTTTTTTGGTGTTGATCACCATGAAAGGAATTTTTACCATGAAGTATCTTTTGATGAAAAAAATAGCGGTAGCCTCGGCGTCTGCGGGTTGGCTGCTTGGAGCATTGGCCGGGATGGGCACCGCTGCCGGCGCTACAACCTACAATTTCACAGACTTGGGCACCCTTGGCGGAGACTCCAGCATAGCAACCGGCATCAATTCTTCCGGCGAAGTGGTGGGAGTTGCAGCGACGGCCTCAGGGTCGAACCACGCCTTCACCTACACCACCACGGGCGGCATGGTGGACTTGGGCACCCTTGGCGGAGAATACAGCGTAGCCAACGGCATCAATTCTTCCGGCGAAGTGGTGGGAAAGGCAGATACGGCCTCGGGGGCCTATCACGCCTTCACCTACACCACCACGGGCGGCATGGTGGACTTGGGCACCCTTGGCGGAGACTCCAGCATAGCAACCGGCATCAATTCTTCCGGCGAAGTGGTGGGAGAGGCAGATACGGCATCGGGGCTGCTCCACGCCTTCACTTACACCACTACGGGCGGCATGGCGGAACTGGGCACCCTTGGCGGAAGCAGCAGCGTGGCAACCGGCATCAATTCTTCCGGCGAAGTGGTGGGAGAGGCAAATACGGCATCGGGGCTGCTCCACGCCTTCACCTACACCACTACGGGCGGCATGGTGGACTTGGGCACCTTGAGCGGCAGCAACAGCGAAGCAAACGGCATCAATGACCTCGGCGTAGTGGTGGGCTACGCAGGCAACTACGCCTTTGTCTACAGCAACGGAACTTTAACGAATCTCAACACTGTGACGGTTAACCTGCCGGTCGGTTTCAGCCTTACCTCAGCATATGCGATTAACCTTTCAGGTTACATCGTGGGCTACGGAACCAATGCCGCCGGCCTGAGGCATGCTTTTCTGTTGACACCCATCGCCACGCCGGAACCGACTTCGCTGGCCATGCTGGCCGTAGGCGGTGTGGCCCTGCTGATCCGCCGACGCAAAACGGTCTGACCAGAGATCGTTGACCAACTACAGAATCCTTCGGACGAGAGCAAGCGGCCGGAGGATTTTTTATTATCATCCACTCCTTTCCGCGATTGCTTGCCTTGCGCAGATGGCCGGCGCGATTTCGCACAAAGTTTCGTTTGGCGCGTGCTCCGGCCGTGATGACCAAGTATTGCAAATGTAACACCTGATCCATGGCACCCGACAGACTGCCAAGGAAGCTTTGAGCCGGTGTGGATACAATCTCTCACCGCGGCATCGAGCCGGCGAATGCGGCTGCGTCAAAACGGAAGGAATTTATTTGGCTTTGGAATCATCACAAACGACGGATTATCCCGAATGGGAAGAAGGTCAGGCGGCGGCCCTGGCCCAGCCTACAACCCCACCACCCGATCCTCATCGGCACGCCGCTGCTTCGCTGACCCTGCAGAGCGTTTCCATCCGGACCGTTTTAACCCTGGCCATGCCGGCCATTGGCGAACAGGTGCTTAACGCCATCATCGGGCTTACCGATACAGTTATTGCAGGCCACATACGGGGTACCGCCAACACCATTGCGGCAGCCACCGCCGCCGTCGGTCTGATGACCTACCTGCAATGGTTTGCCGGTCTTATGACCGCCGCCCTGGGCGTGGGGGCCACGGCCATTGTGGCCCGATCCATGGGTGCCAACCGCACCCGGGTGGCCAATCGTGTGGCCGGCACATGCGTCTCGGCCGCTTTTCTGGTCGGGCTGCTCACCGCTGTGGGTATGTTTGTATTTGCCCATCAGGTGATTGCCCTTTGCGGCCTGACCGGGCAGGCGGCGGCCTTTGCCCAGCAATACCTGCGCATCATGCTGATCACCATCAGTCTGCAAACCGCATCGCAGATCGGTATGGCCGCGATTCGCGGTGCCGGCGATACCGTCAACCCCATGCGCATCATGTTCATGGTGATGGTGATCAATGGAGTGGCGTCCACAGCGTTTACCTACGGCTGGCTGGGCGCACCGGCGTGGGGCCTGCCCGGAGATGCCTTTGGCACGCTGCTGGCGTATCTGACGGGGGGCGTGTGTACCAGCGTGATTTTATTTACCGGTCGGCGCAAACTCCACCTGCAAATGCGGCATCTGCGCATTGTTCCCCATGTTCTAAAACGCGTGCTGAAAATCGGCATGCCCAGTTGGGTGGAAGGTGTGTTGCTCTGGGCCGGGCAATTCCTGATCGTAGTGTTTGTCATCAACACTCGTACAGATCCGCACGGTTATACTCTGGCCGCACACGTATCGGTATTGCGCATCGAGTCGATATCATTTTTGCCGGGCTTTGGTTTTGGCATCGCCGCGTCCACGCTGGTGGGGCAGTATCTGGGAGCAAAAAAGCCCGACGAAGCGCGGCGGGCGGGGCACATTGCCGCATGGCTGGCATTGATTACCATGACCATCCTGGCCCTGCCGATGGTGCTATGTCCCCAATTCATGCTGGACCTGATGGTGCATTCACCGCCGGTGATTCAGGTGGGCTTCTGGCCGATGATACTGGCCGGTGTGGCTCAGCCCGGCTTTGCTCTGGCCATTGTGTTCTCCGGGGCGCTGAAAGGTGCCGGCGAAACCGTGCTGCCGATGATTTCCACCATCACCGGGGTGTTGCTGGTACGTCTGGGCGTGCTGGCGCTGATGTTGCTGGTGATATGGCCGGACCATACGCTGGCCAAAAACCTCACCGCCGTCTGGATCGCCGTGTTCGTGGATTTAAATTATCGCGCCGCGTTTAATTATCTTGCCTATCGCCACAGCCGCTGGCAGCGCATTCGCGTGTAGCCTCTCCGGAACGTGAATCTATCTGGCGTGATATCCGAAAAGACCGCGCTTTTTGATAATTTCCGCCACCACCTGCGGCACCATTGTTTGCCAGGAATCATCCCCGGCCTTGATTTTTATCAGCACATCACGAGAGAAGATGGGCAGGTAGGTTTCATTATACTTGGCGAGCTGTCGAATAAAGCCGCGATCCACCAGATAACCGTAGAGTTTTGCCAGGTCCGGTTTGACCGGGCAGTTTTCCACGCGAACCAGGGTTCCGGTCGCCGGATCGCGCAACGGGTAAATGTACAGCCGATGTTCATTTTTGAAGAGTCGTCCGAACGATTCCAAAATGCCACCTTCCAGATCCTGGTAGTATTTTTCCTCAAAGAGATCCATCAGACTCGATGCCCCCATGGCAATGCCGACGGGCTTTTTGGTATACCGTGCCACGAAAGCCGTGAGCCGGTAGAATTCAAAATAGTCGGAAATTAAAACGGTTTTGCCGCAGGCCGCCAGGGTTTCCGTCCGGGCCAGAAAATCCCGCAGATCAATATCGCCCGCCACCATCAGATTCCGCATGGTGATTTCCATGAGTTCCACAGGCTTTTCCGCACCCGGTCCCATGTCGTTGATAAATTGCTCGCGGGCGCTGTTGATCATATCAATATTGACATGCGTAACCGGACGAAAACTGCCCCGCTCCACCAATATGGGATGGTTATGCAGCACCTCCGACGGCTGAAGAACTTCGCCCGCCGGGCCGAACATGGCTGCATCACTTAAGCCGGTTTCCACCAGGCGCAAACTCATGATGCGATTATCCACGCTGCGGAATTCGATACCGGAAAATTCAATCATATCGATTTCCACCCGGCTTGATGACAGCCCGTCGAGCAAAGATCGCAGCAGCATCTCCGGTTCGTGATGATAGAAAAATGCCCCGTATAGCAGGTTCACCCCGACTATGCCCAACGCTTCCTGCTGCTGGCTTATTTCCTTATCCAGCGTACGCACATGCAGAATAATCTGGCTGTCCTGATCGCGCGGATGGGCCTGAAATTTCACCCCCATCCAGCCATGGCCCTCACGGTTGGAATTGAATCCGCGCACGGCCACCGTATCGGCGAATACAAAAAAGGAGGTGGTGTCGCCACGGAGGTCATTGAGACGGCTTAAGTTCAGGGCATGCTCATAATCCAGCATGCTCTGCAGCCGGGCCCGACTCACATACCGTTCCGACTTGCCATAGATCGCGTCGCTGACCGACATGTCATAGGCGCTCATGCTTTTGGCGATGGTGCCGGAGGCCCCGCCCGCCAGAAAAAACCAGCGTACCACTTCCTGCCCGGCACCGATTTCCGCAAAGGTGCCATAACGTCGCCGATCCAGATTTATCTCCAGAGCTTTACGCGAGGTGGTCAGTTGTTCCGGTCCGGTCGAAATACCGCGATTTACGATGGTCATGGATACTCCCGCTTGACATCACGGCCATCGGCAAGCCGCTTCTGAAATGGTATCGGTTCGCACAGCATAAAACAAATTCGCAGCCGCAGACCTGAAATATGGCTCCATGGGCCAGGCAATGGCCGGGCTGCGGCAAGCAGCCCGCCTGCCAAAACACCCAGCCCCAAAGATTGCTTCTCTGGGCGCTTATCCCGCAGGCAGAGTTAGTCTTTCAACCTGGCACATGGTCGCTGGTAGCAGGTAAGGAACCGGGCAAAAATAACTTCGCACTTTCCGGCTGGCCCTTTTGGCCTCCAGCTTCGTTGTTCGCTCGTTTCAGACCCACTGCCGGGGTATGCGCCTCACTCACGCCTCGCTGGCAACCGGATAAACTATCGGGCACAATATGGAGGTCTTGGGTAGTGGTGATCTTGGCGGCGGATGTCGGCGCAACACTGCCCTGCCCCCTGAAAAAGGAGTATCTTCATGGCCAATATTACTTTCAAAGGCGGGATGTGTCACACCGTGGGTGAGTTGCCCGCAGTGCGAACCACCGCCCCCAACTTCACATTGACCCGCCAGGATCTCTCTGCCGTGCATCTGAAAAGTTTCGCCGGCAAGGCGGTAATTCTTAATGTGTTTCCAAGCCTGGATACTTCGGTTTGCGCGATGTCGGTGCGCAAGTTCAATGAAGAGGCGGCCAAATTGCCAAGCGCCACGGTGCTGTGCATTTCGCAGGATTTGCCCTTTGCCTCCAAGCGATTCTGCGTAGCTGAGGGTATTAAAAACGTGCAGGTGCTTTCAGGCTTTCGCCATCCGGAATTTGGAAAAGCCTACGGCTTGTTTATCGTCGATGGACCCTTGGCCGGCCTGCTGGCCCGGGCGGTCTTGGTGCTGGATGCCAACGGGGTAGTGCAGTATACGGAACTGGTGCCGGAAATTGCCCAGGAACCCAATTACGCCGCCGCCATTGCCGCAGTTGGCTGACTTGTACGCGCCGCGCCATAACTGCCTTGCAGGGCCGCTGTGGTACCACGCTTTATGAAATCATCAAGGACCGGCATGTGCGAACCGCCGCAGGCTGCTGCGCAGAAAATGCAGGGTCTGATTTTTGCTCATGGTCGTAGATGCATCTCGCACCTGCCCTGTGGAATCCATGACCAAAATAGCCGGTATGGTCCGTACCCCATAGCGTAGCGCCAGCTCTTTGCCGGCGGGTGTATCCATATCCACAGTCACGGGAATAAAAGATTTTACCACCAGTTGATGCACCACCCGGCTCGACCATACGCGTCGCTTCATCACCCGGCATGGATAGCACCACGAAGCCCAGAAATCGACCAGCAGCGGCTGATGCAAGCGGCCTGCGGCCAGTCGGGCCTTGGCCAGATCGCTGCGCCAGGCAATGGTATCACGTGGGCGCGGATGGCCGAGCCAGCCGGAAATTTCCCAGCCAATGCTGTGCCACTGCGCCGCGCCCGCAGCCAATATCAAAACCACTGCCGGCAGCAGCAATATCCGCCAGGTGAGCGGCCGGGGTGCAACTACCGGCGACTCTGGAGTATCGCGCGGCACGGCTCTGGGCTGTGCATCGTCGTCTTTCATACTATAAGCATAGCGGGAAGAGGCGTGGAAAGGCCAGTTCGCCGGCGGCAACATCGGCTGCCCCCGGTCAGGAACCGGGCAAAAATAACTTCGCACTTTCCGGCCGGCCCTTTTGGCCTCCAGCTTCGTTGTTCGCTCGTTTCAGACCCACTGCCGGGGTATGCGCCTCACTCACGCCTCGCTGGCGGCCAAAATTTCTGCGCCGTAAAAACACGAATTTATTTTTGCGCGGTCCCTTATCGTGCCAGCTCGACAGCCCGCACCTCGCGCAGCACGGTAACCCTTATTTCGCCGGGAAAGGTCATTTCATTTTGAATGCGTTTAGCCACTTCACGGGCAATCAATTTGGCTGTGGCGTCATCGCAGCGTTCCGGATCGACAATGACGCGTACCTCGCGTCCGGCCTGAATGGCAAAGGCCTGCCGCACCCCGGGGAAACTGGTGGCGATGGCTTCCAGTTCCTGCAACCGCTTGATGTAACGTTCCAGGCTTTCGCGCCTGGCCCCAGGCCGGGCACCGCTGATGGCATCCGCGGCCATGACAATAGGTGTATACGGCGAAGTGGCGGGGATATCGTTGTGATGCCCGCCGATGGCGTTAAGGACAGCCTCCGGCTCGTTGAATTTCCGGCAGAATTCCATGCCCAGGGCCGGGTGACCGCCCTCCTGATCATGGTCCATCGCCTTGCCGATGTCATGCAAGAGTCCAGCCCGCCGGGCCAGCGCGGAGTCCAGCCGTAATTCATCGGCGATCATCTGCGATAAAAAGGCCACTTCCATGGAGTGCCTGAGTACATTTTGCCCATAGCTGGTGCGATAGTGGAGCCGCCCGAGCATTTCGGAAATCCGCGGATTCAGTCCACCGATATTGGCTTCCAGGGTGGCTTTTTTGCCGATCTGCCGGATATTGTTTTCCATTTCCTTTTCAGTCACTTTCACAATTTCTTCAATTCGTGCCGGGTGAATCCGGCCATCGGCAATCAGCTTTTCCATCGTCAGCCGGGCTATTTCCCGCCGAATCGGATCAAAACAATTCACGGTTATCACGCCAGGGGTATCATCAATGATAACATCCACACCGGTGGCCTGTTCAAATGCCCGGATGTTGCGTCCCTCGCGACCGATGATGCGGCCTTTCATATCATCACTGGGAATGGCCACCGCCTTGGTGGTGCCTTCGCTGGTAACCTCCGCGGCGTAACGCTGCATGGCCTGAAGCATGATATTGGTGGAACGCTGCTTGGCCTCATCACGGGCCTGTTCTTCTATTTTATCCACCATGGCAGCCATATCGCGCCGTACTTCAGCTTCCACGCGGGTCAACAGAAGCTGCCGGGCTTCCTCCATGCTCAAGTTGGTGATTTGAATGAGCAGTTCCTTCTGCCGGTCCAGGGACTGATCCAGTTGCTGCTCTTTGGCCTGCACATTGCGGGTACGGTCGGTGAGCGAACGTTCCATGGCTTCGAGATTTTTTTCTTTGCTGGTCAGGGTATCAAGTTTGCGATCCAGCATGTCTTCGCGCTTGAGCAGGCGCTGTTCCAGCGTACGCAATTCCTCCCGCAACGCGTCCAGCTCCTTTTCCGCCAGCTCCTTTATTTTCAGGGCTTGATCGCGAGCGGACATTTCCGCCTGCCGCAGAATATCCACGGCCTTGCGTCCGGCATCGGCCAGCACGTCATCCGCCTGCGTCTTCTGCCGATTTAGTGTCGATTTACCCAAAACCTTGATCACCGCCCAGGCGATGAGACCGCCTACCACCAGCCCCACCAGCACACTGATGGCTTCAATCTGAATGGTCAAAGCCGCCGGTCCCGGGAGAACCCGGTGCGCCAGGGAAAAGAATATAAGATTGCACATGGCGTTGTGGCTCATAAGAAAACCTCACTCAAACCAGCTTCGCCCATTCCGATGGAACAGCGAAACTGTAAAGCCGCGGCTGTTCGCCCGGCAACGTGCCAGGCGAATGGTTGACTGGATCTGGCGGCTTATCGCGCAGGTTCGGTCAAGCGGACCAGACCCGCGCCGACACGCATGATTAAAGCAGATGACAAATGGAGGAAATTACCACCGGCACGGCGGCGACCCCGGTAATACACCGGGGCCGACAATCTTATTGCGAATCATGGAATTGATGCTTTCCGATGCGACGCAACCGACTGACGCCCTGGGTGGCGACCCCATGCCCATGAATTTTCCATGGCGAACATGCCAGGCTGCCTGGCCCGGAATGTTTGGCCCAATGTGATGCCCGGATCCTTGTCCACCAGAGAGCATCAATTGCGGGTTGTAGGGGTTGTTTTCCACTGTTGGTTCACCATTCGTCAATCTATTCAGTTCGCGGGGCGAACCGGCTTTCCCTGAGCGTTTTTCAATTCCACCCGGGGAAAACTTTAACCGGCGTGCTGGACTGGTCGCAGATGCCTTTTCAGGTTCACCGCAACCACATCGGCCTTACAAGCCACGCACTCCGTATCAACTCAAACGTCACATCTTGGAAAAACTCAAAAGTTCCGGCACGCTAGCCGACAATTTTGATTTTCCACCTTTTTAATCTTATCAGATTCTTTTCGTAACGTCAATTTTATTCGGATGTGAAATTCGACAGGCTGCGGCCTGGTGCATTCATGTTCCCCGACATCACAGCCGCTATCCCTTCTGGGGGTGCCGGATACCGTACCTGTTTTTTCAGCTCCGGGGGTTATTATAACGGTCATCATTTTTCCTTTTATCAATGTGTTGTGGCTGCTCATTGGCGTCGGCCTAATCCAGGCGATCTACCGGGATGTGGAAGCAGCCACCATTCCCCTGTTGAATATCGACTGCATGCCGCGGCGCATGCTGGCCCATCCAAACGCGGAACCCGTCTCATGATGGCACTGCATCGCCTGCAGGCCGAAACCGTCGCCCAGATTGTGGCGAATCGAGGGGCGGTGCGGGGCAACGCCGCGGCCGCCGATAAGGTCGGCCTGCCAGAACATCCACTCGCCGCACGGCTTCCAAACAGCTATCAAATCAACGCGGCTGAGGGTGCAAGTACGTAGTCATCAGATAACAGGCTTTTCAGTTCGGCGGGGCCGTGGGCGGCTGCGCCGGTGGTCCGGGTGGCGGTGGGTACATGGTGCCCGAGGGATAGCCATAATACATCCGTGGGGTACCTGGTATTTCGGTAAATGGCTCTATTTGCCGGCTTAGTGCACGGGCCCTGGCCAGGCTGATAATCAGCAAAATCAGGGATGGAATAAACGCCAGGAGGCCCAGATACGGAATTATCGAAATGGCCGCGCAAATGCAGTACGCCAAGCTTATGTTGTAACCGCAGTCCCGTAAGTCCGTGCGGCCACGGCTGTAAAAGTAACTCTGGTAACTGCGGGCGAGAGGTAAAAATACGAAAAAATTCCAGACAATTCCAAAAAAAGGTATCAGCAGCAGCCACGCCAAGCCGGGTTCCTGCTGGCGAAATTGCGGAGGCACGCGTTTCAGGCAGTCATAAAGAATCCAGCAGATCAAGACACCAACACCGATGAATATAGCCATAAACGCGAGGATAATGCCCACAACCAGGGCGAAGATTCCCAAGGCCGCGTGCCCGGACATGGTGGACGTGTAAACAACATGTTGGCTGTGCATGATCATGCCGTTACTGTATCCTGGCATGTGTGTAAGTCAATTTAGCGGAGGACGGCGTTTGGCATTGGCGAACATGCCAGGGCAGTTGGCACCGGCCGCGGAACTGGTTTTGTGGCATGATGGAAGCACAGTGCGTTCGGCCAAAGGCTGAACCAGTAGAGGCCGGGCAGGGATGCCTGCCTCACAAATGGCCAAATCGGCTACGGAGACTCGATACTGCGCCGCACGCTTGTTGCCGCCGTTACGGCCGGAATTATCGGCAGATCATACATGTGCGCGCCCCTTGCGTACCATGGCAGTCGTCGTACTTGTGTAGCTCGTGCAGGCCTTATAGGGTAAGATTATATTTGTTTATTCTGGCCTCACGTTGCGTGATATATGCAGACAGATGTGCTTTCGGAAGTTTCTTCACGGACGGCGGAGAGGCCTGCTGCCGGGACAGATGCAGACAAACGCCGTGAGTTAGGCCAGTTTCTCACACCGGCACCCGTTGCCCGGTTTATGGCATCACTTTTTAGCACCTGGGACCGGGACGTGCACCTGCTGGATGCCGGTGCAGGAGCAGGCGCTTTGACCATGGCGTTCGTGCGGCATTTTTGTCAACGGCGTTATCGGCCGGAACGAATTTCTCTTACGGCCTTTGAAATCGATCCGGCATTGATGCCACTATTAAGAAGGACTTTAGCACAATGTGAAAAGGAGTGCCGGGAAGCAGGCATTGAATTCTCCGCCATTGTACTCAACGAAAATTTCATCGAAGCTGCAACTTCCATGGTTAGCCGGGACCAGTTCACCGGCAATCCGCTGCGTTTTAACATGGCCATCGTCAATCCACCGTACCGCAAAATCCGCGGCGATTCTGGCGAGAGGAGGTTGTTACACCAGGTTGGAATTGAGACGAGCAACCTGTACACGGGCTTTGTGACACTGATCGGCCGGCTTTTGACCGAGGGCGGGGAACTGGTTGGTATCACTCCTCGAAGCTTCTGTAATGGGCCTTATTTCAAAGCCTTCCGGGCTGAATTCCTTCAAACCATGGCTCTGAAACGGCTGCACGTTTTCGAGTCGCGCACCGCCGCCTTCAGGCAAGACCGTGTGCTTCAGGAAAATGTGATCTTCCACGCCGTTAAAGGTGGTACCAAGCCCGATCATGTCATCATCTCCAGCAGTAGCGGCCAGCCGGGGGGGCAGGTAAGCGAACGTGTCGTTGGGTATGAAGACCTGGTTGATCCGGAAGATGCGGAGCAGTTCATCCATCTGACCACAAACGCAGATCAGGCACGTGCACGCTTGGCTATCGGCCGACTTTCGGCCTCCTTGTCCGAACTTGATTTATCGGTGTCTACCGGGCGCGTGGTGGATTTTCGTGCCAGAGAATTCCTTCGCGGGCATCCTGAGCCGGGTACCGCTCCATTGGTGTATCCATGCCATTTCGATGGGCATTTTGTGCGTTGGCCAAAAGAGAATTCACGCAAACCCAATGCTATCGTCTGTAGTGCCATAACGCGTGAACTGCTGGTGCCGGCTGGAGTTTACGTGCTGGTAAAGCGATTCAGCCCGAAGGAAGAGCCACGACGTATCGTAGCCTGTATCTGGGATTCCAGCCTGGTTCCTGCGGTGCTGGTTGGGTTTGAGAATCACTTAAATTATTTCCATGTCAATGGCCGTGGCATGCCGATGCCTCTGGCTCGCGGACTGGCGGGATTTTTGAACTCGACTGTTCTGGATGTTTATTTCCGCCAGTTCAACGGCCACACCCAGGTTAATGCGACCGACCTGCGCAACTTGAAATATCCAACGAAGGCTCAACTGGAGCACATTGGCAACAGTATCCCGGCGTCGGCATTATTGCAAAAAGATTTGGATGCCATTGTCGAAGAGGAGCTTTTTTAATGGTCAGGCCCAGGCATTCTTCCGTAACCGAAGCGAAAGCCGGAAAGCTCCGTGAGGCCATAGGGATTTTAGAATCGTTGGGTTTCTCCGGGCGTCAGAGCAATGAGGTCGCAGGCTATACCTTGCTGGCACTGCTCAATCTTGGGCCATCGCAACCATGGAAGTCGGCCGATGCGCCGTGTTGCGGGATTACGCCGATCATTGCATTTATTGCTGCCCAATATGGCGTTCGCTATGCGCCAAACACCCGCGAGAATGTTCGCGATGAGGCAGTTAAATTTTTTGTGGAATTCGGCATGCTGATTCGCAATCCGGATGATCCGGGCCGTCCCGTAAACAGCGGCCAAACGGTTTATCAGGTGGAACCTGGTGCTTTGGCCCTGTTTAAAACCTTCGCAACGCCGGATTGGCCGACGAAGCTCGCAAAGTACCTTGACGACAGGAATCGTCTTCTTAAAACGTTGCGGCGCGACCGCCGATTAAAGCGAATACCTGTAACTCTGCCCTCCGGCAAGGCTGTGACAATTTCACCCGGCGGCCAGAATCCTCTTATCAAGGCGGTCATTGAGAGTTTTGTGCTATTTTTTCTCCAGGCGGAACAGTTCTGTATATAGGTGATGCAGAAGATAAATTTCTGCACCAGGAAAAGGAGTACCTGAAGGGGCTGAATATTGTCATTCCGGCTCCCGCCAAAATGCCAGATGTCATCATCCACGATTCACGAAAAAACTGGCTGCTGTTAATCGAGGCTGTTGCCAGCGCCGGGCCGGTGGATGCTAAACGGCGCAGCGAGCTTAAGTCACTTTTTGCGGGATCCACGGCGAGCCTGGTGTTCGTTACGGCGTTTTCAACGCGGCAGGCCATGCGGATTTTTCTGCCGCAGATTTCATGGGAAACAAAGGTCTGGATTGCGGAGGATCCAGATCATCTGATTCATTTCAACGGTGAGCGCTTCCTTGACCCGTATGACGATTAAGTGTAGTTGGGGAAATGGAAATGTCGCCGGGATAATCGCGCCCCTGGCAAGGATAGTGTTTTAGCTGCTATGGCATACGTATTAAAAATATCGCCGGAAGGCCGGCTTATACTGGCCGAAGTGGATGCCGGCCCGGAATCGCCACTGCCGCCATCGGTCCAGCAGCGCATCGCCGGGGCCTTTGCCCAGGGCCAGGCCGCCGGGCTGTTGCACCTGGCAACGGTGGAACTGCAAACCATGTTGCCGCCGGAAATCGCCTTCTGCCGTGATTTTGCCCGGGAGTATCTGACCCGGCTTTGCCATACTCCGCCGACAACGGACCACAGCGATGGAGAAGCCATTGCCGTACCATCAGCGGAAGAATTGGCCTTCCGCGTCATTCAGGCTCCTCCCATGGACGGGCTGGAGTATCTTACCCCCGGCGTCTTCGTCCAATGGTGGACCGGTCTGGATGAATGGGTACGGGAGGAAATCGCCAAGGTTCCGGGCGGCCTGGCGGCGTACCTGCGAGACAAAAATCCGCTCTGGCGTCTGGTCGGTCGCGTAACCTTTCATCTGGCGGAAAACAAACGCGACCAGGAAAACCCATTTGCGTTTATGGCTACGTACGTCAATCGAATCTCCGATCAGGCCAGACTTCGCCACCTGCCCCTGGGCGAGGCATTGAAGGAATATGCCGGCGAAAGCAACCGCAGCCGACTGCTGGCCCTGCTGACCCCGATCCAGCGAGCTGCCCAGCGCAGCTTGCTGGTGCGTGAACTCGTCGATTCCGGCGATGTGTATCACCCGCTGGCCTGGACCCCGTCCATGGCGTATCGATTTTTACAGGATGTACCGGTATTTGAAGACAGCGGTCTGGTGGTGCGGGTGCCGGACTGGTGGAAAACATCCCGTCCACCCCGGCCCGTGGTCAGCGTCCAGATCGGTGCTCCCCCGAAAGCGCGCCTCGGGGTCGATGCCCTGCTGGATTTCAATGTCGGCATCACCGTGGACGGCCAATCCCTAAGCGAAGAGGAAATCAAGAAGATTCTTGCCGCCTCCAATGGCCTGATGTTGCTGAAGGGCAAATGGGTGGAAATTGACCATGATAAGCTGGCGGAAGCTCTCAAGATATGGAAAAGCGTGGAAGCTCAATCCCATGGCCAAGGCATTTCGTTTCTGGAGGGTATGCGACTGCTGGCCGGCGTGGGACTCGGCGATACCAACGCGGTGGCGGCGGCAGCACAGGATACGCGGGCATGGTCCCAGGTAACCGCCGGGGACAGACTCGCCCAGCGGCTGGAATTTCTGCGCCACCCGGAACAATCCGGGGCTGGCCAGGTGCCCGCCGGTCTGGTCGCCACGTTGCGGCCGTATCAGGATGTGGGAGTCAAGTGGCTGTATTTCCTGTCACAACTGGGTCTGGGTGCCTGCCTGGCCGATGACATGGGCCTGGGTAAAACCATTCAAGTGCTGGGGCTGTTGCTGCGGCTGAAGGAACAAGGCGCTGGGAGCGGCCAAACCATGCCGCCCTCCCTTTTGATAGTGCCGGCTTCGCTGATTGGCAACTGGAAGGATGAAATCGCGCGGTTCGCCCCCGGCATTCGTGTATACGTAGCCCATCCGTCCGAAGCACCTGCGGAAATTCTCGCGGGCTCAGCGGCCGCGCTGGAAATGGCCCTGGACAAGCTGGATCTGGTCATCACCACCTACTCCATGGCCACGCGGCTGGACTGGCTCCTCGAGCGGCAGTGGAATTTGGCCATTCTGGATGAAGCCCAGGCCATTAAAAATTCCGGCAGCAAACAGGCGCGGCGCGTCAAGGAAATCAAAGCCAATGCCCGCCTGGCCCTTACCGGCACTCCCGTAGAAAACCGTCTTTCGGATTTATGGTCGCTCTTCGATTTTATCAACCCCGGATTGCTCGGCGGAGCCAAAGCCTTTGCCTCCTGGGCCAAAACCGCCGCCCAAACCCCCGGCGGTTACGCTCCGCTGCGCAAACTGGTGCAGCCCTACATTTTGCGGCGGCTTAAAACCGACCGGCGCATTATTGCCGATCTGCCGGAAAAAACCGAAGTCCGGGCATTTTGCGGCCTGAGCAAAGAGCAAATCGCCCTGTATCAACAGACTGTGGAGGATATGCGCGAAAAAATTAAGCTTAGCGAAGGCATCCAACGAAAGGGTCTGGTGCTCGCTTATCTGATGCGGTTCAAGCAAATATGCAATCATCCATCCCAACTGCTTGGCGATGGGGTGTATGATCCCGCCCACAGCGGAAAATTTCAGCGCCTCCAGGAGTTGTGTCAGGTGCTGGCGGACCGACAGGAAAAGGCTCTGGTCTTCACCCAGTTCCGCGAAATCACCGCTGCTCTGGAGGCGTTTTTACATTCGATTTTCAAATGCCCCGGTCTGGTGTTGCACGGCGGCACACCGGTAAGCCAAAGAAAAAATATGGTGCAGCAATTTCAGCGCGACGATGGTCCACCTTTTTTTGTGCTTTCCCTCAAAGCCGGCGGTGTGGGACTGAACCTGACTGCGGCATCTCATGTCATTCATTTTGATCGTTGGTGGAACCCTGCAGTTGAAAATCAGGCGACGGACCGGACCTTTAGAATCGGCCAGAAAAAAAATGTGCTGGTTCATAAATTCCTCTGCCAGGGCACCCTGGAAGACAAGATAGACGCCTTGATTACTGAAAAAATGCATCTGTCCGATGAAATTCTCGTCGGCGGAGCCGATCAACTGCTTACGGAAATGGATAATGCCGCCTTGATCAATCTGGTCTCACTGGATATTCATCGGGCCGCCGAGTTATGATGCCCCCGTGGAACACGCTGACAAAAGGAAATAACAGCATGTGGTATCGATTTCGCCCGTATGTTTCCGTCGCCAGTCGACGGGCCAGGGCAGCCAAAAAGACCGCGGAATTGATCAAACAAGGCCGCGTACTTGTTCCGGTGCAAGCCGAACGAAAAATTGCCAAAAGCTTTTGGGGTCAGGCCTGGTGCAAACACCTGGAATCCTACAGCGATTACGCCAACCGCCTGCCCCGTGGCCGCACGTATGCGCGCAACGGTTCCGTGCTGGATCTGCAGATTCATCCGGGGCAGGTTGACGCCCTGGTGCAAGGTTCCGAGCTGTACACCATCCAGATCAAGATCGAACGCCTGCCCGCCAATAACTGGGCGAATATCAAGGCCCGCTGCGCCGGCGAAATCGGCTCCATCATTGAGTTGTTGCAGGGCCATCTCTCAGATTCAGCCATGGCCATTATCACCCACCCCGATGGCGGCATGTTTCCCGCGCCGCGACAGATATCCATGAGTTGTTCGTGTCCGGATATCGCCGGCTTATGCAAACACCTGGCGGCGGTGCTTTACTGCGTAGGGGCCAGGCTGGACACCCAGCCGGAGCTGCTCTTCAAGCTGCGCCAGGTGGACCACCTGGAACTCATTCCCACTGCAGACGCTCTGCAATCCTTGACCCAGGCGAAATCCTCCAAACGTCGAACGCTGGAAAGCACCGAACTGGCCGATGTGTTTGGTGTGGAATTAGACCCACGCGGCGGGCCTGAGGCAGGGAACAAAGGCCCTAAGATGCCCGCAGCAAAGCCCGATGTTGTTCCGCAGGCCGCCCAGCCACCAGCCGCTGCGGTCTCGAAAAAATCTGCCGGCCGGACCAAAAACGCGGCCAGAAGCAAAAAACGCCTGGCCGTTGCCAAGCCCGGTAAAAACGAGAGTGTCGTTGAACACCCCGCCGGGCGGCGCGCAACGCGGCAGCCACAACCACGGGCCGGTAAAGGCCGCCGCTGAGGCCGATGGTGCCGGGGTCGCGGACAAATACGTATGGAGATCATGTGCAACAGAAATATTTAATCACCGGCGGAGCGGGTTTTATCGGGTCTCACCTGGCGGAAATGCTGCTGGGTAAAGGGCACAGTGTATACGTACTTGATGATGAATCTACCGGCACAGCAGCCAATATCAAGGCCCTGCAAAACCATGCTGATTTTCATTTTACCCGCGGTTCCATCATGGATGATGACACGCTTTCGCGCCTGATCGGCACCTGCCACTTTGTGGCCCACCTGGCGGCGGCGGTGGGCGTACAATATGTGCTCAAGGATCCATTACAAAGCATTATGACCAATGTGGTGGGTTCCAGCCGGGTACTGCATTACTGCAGCAAGTACGAAAAGCCCTTATTTCTGGCCAGCAGCAGCGAAGTCTACGGCTTGCAGACCAAGGCTCCGCTGAGTGAAGATGATTTTTGTGTGTTGGGTGCCACCAGTATCAGCCGCTGGTCCTACGCCTGTTCCAAGGCCCTGGATGAGTTCATGGCCCTGGCCTACCATCACCAGAAAGCATTTCCTGTCGTCATTGCCCGGCTGTTTAACACGGTTGGTCCGCGGCAGTCGCCGTCGTACGGCATGGTTTTGCCTCGATTGGTGGATCAGGCTTTATCCGGGCACCCCCTGACCGTGCATGGTGACGGCACGCAAACGCGCACCTTCACCCATGTGCGCGATGTGGTGGAAGCTATCGGGCGTTTATTGGCCACGCCCGCCACCTGGGGCGAAGTGTACAACATCGGCGGAACGGAGGAAATCTCGATTCGGGCCCTCGCGGATCGAATCAAAAAGGTCACCGGCAGCCATTCCCCGATAGAACTGATACCGTACTCCCAAGCCTTCGGCTCCAATTTTCAGGATATGCCGCGACGGGTGCCCGACGTCCGCAAGCTGGGCAAGGCCATTGGCTTTCAGCCGAAAATCGGCCTTGATGAAATGATTGCGGATGTCGCCGCGGACCGCCGCACTCGCTTGACCGGCACATGACCTCAACCTGCCGCTTTCCCGGCTCTCCATAGACTTTCCTACGCCTGTGATCCAATGGCACGTGAGCCTAACCGTTTTGGCCATCCCCCCTACCCCGAAACTGCAGATATGGCGCTTGCCAGACGGAGGGTTCCATGCGATTATAGCCGCTGTTCGGACGCTGACGGCTGACCTTCGTCGGCTGCGCGTCCGGTCAGGATCGCAAAAAGGAGATGTATCGTGTCAATTCCATCGAGACTTCGGGCGAAACATCGGATTGGATCACAGGCGTAG